>CAZDSB010000664.1:0-3822 GCA_964507515.1 uncultured Myxococcaceae bacterium | reverse complement strand
TCGCTCCACCGTCGGTTTCGACTCCTCGACGACGCGATGGTGGCCATCCGCCAGCGAAACGCCTCGCCGCGGCTTCAGCTGGAGCGGATGCTCTTGGAGATGGAGGGATGAGCGAGTCGCTCCCGGCGCTGCTCGCCGAGGTGAAGGCGGGCAAGGTCCGCCCCCTCTTTCTCTTCTGGGGCGAGGAGTTCCTGGTCCGGCGCGACGCCGAGGCGCTGGCGCAGGCGCTGGTTCCGGATGCCGCCGCCGGACTCAACTTCGCCGTCCTCGACGCCGCCTCGCCGCGGGAGATCGCCGCCGAGCTGATGACGCTGCCGCTCTTCCCTGGCCGCAAGGTGGTGGTGGTCCGCGACCCCGAGTTCCTCGCCCCGAAGAAGGGCCGGGCGGACGCGCTCGGAAAGGTACGCGAGGCGTGGAAGGCGGGCCGGCGGAAGGAGTCGGCGCGCCGGCTGCTGGCCCTCGTCGCCCGCGCGGGCTGGGGCGCGGCCGAGGTGGACCCCTCCGTCCCCGGCGCCCCGCCGCCCGAGGCCTGGCGCGAGGAGCTGGGCATCACCCTGGCCGACGCCGACCTCGACTGGCTGCGGGAGATGGCTGCCTTCATCCGGGAGGAGGGCGTGACCGCCCCCGAGTCGGACGCCTCGCCGCTCGTCCAGGCCCTCGAGCGGGGCCTGCCCGAGGGACACGCGCTGGTGATGGCCGCGACCGACGTGGACGGCCGGCACCCGCTCCTCAAGATTGCCCAGAAGCAGGGGGCCGTCGTCGAGCGAAAGTTGGGCGGAGGGCGCCTCCGCGACCTGGACCTCAGCGGGGCGGCGAAGAGCTTCCTCGAGGGCACCGGGAAGCGGCTCGGTCCGGGTGCGGAGGAGGCGCTCCGCGACCGGCTGGGTGGCCAGATGCGGCTCCTCCAGTCGGAGCTGGAGAAGCTCGTGGCCTACGTCCCGGGGCCCGTCATCCGACGTGAGGACGTCGAGGCGGTGGTGGCCCGCGTCCGCGAGGAGGAGTTCCTCGAGCTGTCGGATGCGCTCCAGAAGCGCGACCTCCCGGCGGCCCTCCGCTACGTCGACGAGGCGCTGGAACACGGCGCCGCGCCGCTGATGATCCTCGGCGCGGTGGCGAGCGTGGTGCGAGGCCTCGTCGAGTCCCACGAGCGGATGATGCAGCTCGGTCGCGGTCAGCCGCCGCGGAGCTTCGACGAGTTCAAGTCCCGCATCTTCCCGGCGGTGGAACGCGAGGCGAAGCAGCACGGTCAGCGCGTGCCGCACCCCTGGGCGGCCTTTCTGGGCATGCAGGCCGCGGCTCGCTACGGACGGCCGGCGCTGCGTCGAGGGCTGCTCGCCTGCGCCGAGGCCGACGTGGCGCTCAAGTCCTCCGGGGCCGGGAAGCTCGTGCTGGAGCGGCTGTTGTGGACGGTGTGCCCCCCAGGCCGCGGCCCCGCATGATGGCGGAACCACCTGGATCCCTTCGTCCCTCGATGGCGTTAACCTCCCGATGTGGCTCCGGGTTCTGTCCCGTGTGCTTGCGCTGTCGATGACCCAGAGTGGACGACCTCGGCAGGCGCCTCAGCTGACGCTGGTGGGGCCGCGTGCACCCAGCGACGAGCAGCTCGTCCGGGCTCACCTGGACGGAGATCGCGCGGCCTTCGGGGCCCTGGTGCAGCGGCACCAGCGCCTCGTCCTGGCCCTGGTGCGCCGCTATGCCCGCAGCCCGGAGGAGTCGGCGGATCTGGTGCAGCAGTCCTTCCTGCGCGCCTTCGCCGCGGCGGGTCGGGTGTTCCCGCGCATGCGGCTCTCCGAGGAGGGCGCGTTCCGGGCCTGGCTCCTGCGGGTGGCAGTCAACGTCGGAAAGAACCACGCCCGGGACGGCCGGCGCTGGCGTCTGGAGCCCGTGGAGCCGCTCGACCTCCCTGCTGCCGAGGGCATCGGGGTGACGGAGCGTCTCGAGGTGGAGCAGCGTCGCCGGCTGGTGCGGGCCGCCCTGGACGCGCTGACGAAGCGGCAGCGGGAGGTCTTCGGGCTCCGGGTGGACGGCGAGATGCCCTTCGCCGAGGTGGCGCGGGTGCTCGGGATCACCGAGAACAACGCCAAGGTCCACTTTCACCACGCGGTACGGAGGCTCCGGGAACGACTGGGCGTGGAGGTCGAGGGATGAGCATGGATTGCGAGATGCTGGGAGCACTGCTCTCCGAGCGCCGTCGGGGCGAGCTGTCGCCCGAGCAGGCGCGCATGCTGGACGCGCATCTGGCCGGGTGTGCGCGCTGCCGGCAGGAGGCCCCGGGCCTCGACGCCCTGCTTGCCGCGGTGGAGCTGCCGCCGGTGAGCATCGCGGAGCTGGAGGCCCTTCGTTCGCGGCGGATCGGCGAGGCGCCGCAGCGGGTGCGTCGGAGCAGCGCGTGGCAGGTCCCTGCCGTCCTGGTGGCGGCGGCCGCCGCGGCGCTGCTCACGGTGTCCATCAAGCCCATGACGACGCACCACCGTGTCGCCGGACCGATCCCGGCACCCGCGCAGACGATGCCCGCGGTCGAGCAGCTTCCCGACGACGCCTCGCAGGAGCTCTTCCCGGAGCTGTCTTCCAACGGGAACGACGACGGTCAGACCACGCTCGAGGACGACGTGCTCTCGCTCGAGGGAGCAGGGCTGTTCGGCAACATCGATGGCTAGGGGCTCAAGGAGCAGGACGATGCGGACCTGGATGGTGCTCGGAGTGCTGGCGGTCGCCGGAGCCGCTCAGGCGGCGGGCAACAAGAAGGCGGCTGATCCTGCCGCTGCCGAGGCCCGCGCCGGCCAGCTGGACTCCCGCGCGCAGATGATGATGACCCTCCAGCTCGCCGAGGCGCTGGAGCTCGACGACGCGGGCACGCTGAAGCTGCGGCAGACCATCGCGCAGTGGGATGCCCAGCGCGCGCCGCTGCGCCAGCAGATGTTCGACCAGGCCCAGGTCCTGCGCCGGGCGGCGAAGGGCGACACCACGGCCTACGGACAGGTGGACCAGGCGATCCAGAAGGTCATCTCGCTCCGGACGCAGATCCACCAGGTCGACCAGCAGATGTTCCAGCAGCTCTCGCAGGGGCTCCCGCCGCAGAAGAAGGCCCGGCTCGCGCTGGCCATCGCGCGGTTCAAGGAGACGACGCGGGGAATGATGCACGGCGGGCGTGGCGGACCACGGGGAGAGCCGGACGACGCGCAGTGAGGCGTCGTCCGGCCAGACGTTTCTGACCCGCGGGTCTCCGGGTGCCGAAAGCGGTCCGAGCCGTTAGAGTGGCCGGCCCCTCATGCCTCCGAAGAAGAAGTACCTCGTCACGCCTGCGCTTCCCTACGCCAACGGTCCGCTCCACCTGGGCCACGCGGTGGAGTACGTCCTGTGCGACGTGCTCGTCCGCTACCTTCGCTCGGCGGGCAACGAGGTGGTGTTCGTCTGCGCGGACGACCAGCACGGGACGCCCGTCGAGCTGAGCGCGGCGAAGCAGGGGGTGAGCCCCGAGGCGTTCGTCGCCGGCGTCTGGGAGCAGCACCGCGCCGACTTCCGGGACCTGGGCATCGCGCTCGATGCCTTCCACTCCACCAACAGCCCCGAGAACAAGCACTACTCGGAGCTCATCTACTCGCGGCTGAAGGAGGCGGGGGACATCCTCCGCCGGCCCATCCGCCAGACGTACTGCGAGGTGGACCGGCGTTTCCTCCCCGATCGGTTCGTTCGTGGCACCTGTCCCAACTGCAAGAGCCCGGACCAGTACGGCGATGCGTGCGAGGTCTGCGGGAAGACCTACCGGCCGGAGGAGCTCATCGGTCCTCGCTGCGCCATCTGCGGGACGACGCCGGTGACGCG
>CAZDSB010000663.1:0-2796 GCA_964507515.1 uncultured Myxococcaceae bacterium | reverse complement strand
CGTACCGGCGGCTGCTCCGACGAGCACGTCGGACGGGAAGTGCCTGCCAGCGTAGATCCGCTCCAGCCCCACCGACGTGCCGACGGCCACGGTGATCACCCAGGGCCACCAGGTTGCGCCGTGGCGAAGCGTGAAGGTCATGCTCATCGCCGTGAGCGCGGCGAAGGTCGTCGAGGTGTGGCCCGAGTAGAAGCTCCGGTAGTCGGCCGGCGAGGAGACCACGGATGCGAGCCCCGGCGAGTAGACGCGCGGGATCGGGCGCTGCACCGTGTACTTCGCGGCGGTGGTCAGTGCTCCGTTCACGAGCAACGTCTCGGTGAGGATTGCCGTGTCCTCCAGGAACGGCGTGCTGGCTCCGACGTCGGCGAGATCCACCGCCACCGGGGCCGCGAGGGCAACGAAGGCCGTGACCGTGCTCACCGTGTCCGCGGCATCGCTCGCGAATCCGAGTGCCCAGCGGTCGAACCCCGGAACGTCGCTCTCCGGACAGGGGCACCGCGGATGGATGATGGTATTGGTCAGCGCGTAGGGAACGAGCATTCCCGCGGCGGCGACCGCACTCACCGGGATGTCCACCGCGAGGTCCAGACGGTAGACGGACCGCGGAGCGTCGGGGGTCGGTGGCGGCTCTGCTGCGTGGGCGGCTACGACCACTCCGACCAGACCGCCGACCAGGAAGCCTCCTCGCATGGGTCCGAGCGTAGGATTCTCTTGCCGGGTGACGCAGGGGGCCTCCGGTCGCGACGAAGTGTCGCCCGCCGACGCATTTCTCCGCCCGCGGGATGCCGGGACACCAGCTCGTGACCTCCTTTCGACCGGATGCCCCGCGCTGACCGGGGCTCGGCCCGGAGGGCGGCGTTGCGGCGCGGGTGGTGGATCATCGCGGCGGTGGTCGCGGCAGTGAGCTGCGGCACCTCGGGCGGAGGGAAGGCCGGATCGGGCCAGGATGGCGGCACGGGCGGTGACGGGGGAGCCGTCGGCGACGCGGGTCCAGACGGGGGAGGGGACGGCGGTCCCGGCACGGACGGAGGAGTGGACGGCGGCGTCAACCCCGCGCCGGACGGAGGCCTCTCCGATGGGGGCGGTGGCAGCGGCTTCACCACGATCAACTGGAGCCGCCTTGCCGACCGTCCGCTCGGTACCAGCGAGGCTCACGGCGAGGTGGTCGGCGGGAAGCTCTACACGTTCGGCGGATTCAACTGGTCGACGGCGTGCTGCACGCCCTGGCGCTTCGCCTTCGTGTACGACCCGGCGACCAACGCCTGGTCGCCGCTGGCGGACATGCCCGAAGGCGTGACCCACGCCGGGGCCACCACCGACGGCACCGACGTCTTCTACGCCGGCGGCTTCATCGAGGATGCCTCGCGCACCTTTCAGATCTTCGGCACCAAGCACGTCTGGCGCTACCGCATCGCGACAAACACCTACGAGGCGATGCCCGACCTGCCCGATTCTCGCGGCGCCGGCGCGTTGCAGTACCTGGACGGGAAGCTTCACTTCTTCGGAGGCGAGAGCTTCGGTCAGGGACACGACACGCCCGAGCACTGGGTCCTCGACCTCGCCGGCGGCGGAACCAGCTGGGTGACCGCCGCGCCGATGCTTCCCGGACGCGCCCGGAATCACATCGGGTCTGCGGTGTACCAGGGGAAGATCTACGCGGTGGGCGGACAGCACGGGCACGACGAGGCGCTCGTCGAGACCCCGCTCCTCGACGTCTACGACCCGGCCACCGACACCTGGACTCCGCTGGCGGACATGCCGGTCGCGAAGAGCCACATCGCCGCGGCCACCTTCGTTTTCGGGGGCCGGATCTTCTCCCTCGCGGGCGAGATTGCGAACGGGATCTACACGAATGACGTCGCCGCCTACGATCCGGCAACGAACAGCTGGCAAGAGCTCACCCCGTTCCCGGAAAAGAACTTCTCGGGGATCGCGCGCCCGATGCTCGGTGGCTTCGTCTACACGACCGGCGCGTACTCGCCCAGGACGTGGCTCGGCGTTCCGGCGGACTGACCGGGCTCGGCCGAGCGCGCCGCGGAAGACGGAGCTGCGGTCAGGGGAGGCGAGCGGTCACGCTCCGGCGGTCGGCGAGGGGCCGGCTCGGGACGAGCGAGACCAGCAAGATCGCCAGCCCAGGATGACGTTGTTCCACTGCGTCCGGGCCGAGATGTGGTCGAAGGCGAAGCTGAAGAACACGACCCAGGTCCCGAGCAGGACGTTCCACCATCGCATCGAAGGCATCCCCAGCGCCCAGAGCGCGAGGGCGATCACCAGGACGCCGCAGATCCAGGTGTTGGCGCTCTGGTACCGGCGCGCCGCGTGGACCGGACGCGTGCCGAGCGGCCGTGCGCGCGCCCGTGCCCCGAATGGGGGAGGGGGGCAGCTCGCTTGCCACCGCGCGCGATCGTCGAGCCGCGGTGCCTAGCTTGACGCAGTCATGGTCGATTGGTCGGGTCTCTGGGAAATTCAACAACCGGTCGCCGAGACGGTGATCCGATCGAGCATCGTCTACCTGGTCGTGCATCTGCTGCTGCGGTTGGCGGGACGAAAGGAGCTGTCGCGGTACTCCTCGTTCGACGTGGCAGTGCTGTTCCTCATCGGCGTCGCCGTCCGGCGTGCGATGACGGTGGACGACGCGAGCCTCACCACCGCAACCCTCGCGCTGGCGACGGTCATCGCCTGGGACGTCTTCTTCTCCTGGCTGGGGTTCCGGAGCACGCTGGCGGCCGCGCTGCTGAAAGGGAAGCCGCGCCTCCTCGTCAAGGACGGCGTTCCGCTCGAGGCGGAGCTCCGTGC
>CAZDSB010000662.1:0-11114 GCA_964507515.1 uncultured Myxococcaceae bacterium | reverse complement strand
AGGAAGGCGGTCACTGCGCCGAGGACGATCTTCAGCGCCCCGGCCCGGTGGCGGAGGCCGCCCGCGATGCCCACCACCGCGCCGAACGCCGCGGCCAGGAGGCCTCCCAGGACCAGGGTCGTCCCCACGGTGGAGGTCAGCGGGCCTCCGCCGTCGGGGCCGAGACCGTGGTCTTCCACTTGTCAGGGCCATCGCCCGGCTTGGGCGGCCGGTACTCGTTCGAGTGGTTCACCATCAGCCGGCTGGAGGTGAAGGTCTGGGAGCGGTCGAAGGTGCCTTCCACCACCACGCCGATCCGCTCCCGGAACATCTGGGGCGGCGTCTCGCTGGAGACCACCTGGACCGAGGGCGCGCCCTGCTTGTCGCTGTCGGCAACCCGGAAGGTGAGGTGGGTACGGCCCGCGTCCCAGCGCAGGCTGCCGGGCTGGACGACGCCGCCGAGGCGGATGGTGGGGCCGTACGCCTTGCTCCCCTGGGCCAGCATCTCTCCCGGGGTCCAGTAGAAGACAAGGTTCTTGCCGATGTTGCCGAAGGCGATGAAGGCCAGGGCCGCTCCGGCCACCACCAGGGCTCCGAGCGCGATGAGGCGGTTGCGAGTTACCGATGTCACTTCACGTCCTCCGAGCGGCGGCTCCGGATCCAGAGCGAGAGTGCGTACAGCGACAGCCCCGTCCAGCAGATTCCGTACGCCGCCTTCACGTACTCCCAGCCGCCGTGGATGCGGCCCTCGCCGACCGCGGCGAGGACGGTGTGCAGGGCGTTCATGAGGCCACCGCCTCTCGGGTGCTGGGTTGCGCGGCGGGCACCGTGACCTCCCGCATCCGGGCCGCAAGGGCGATGCGGTAGCGCACCACCATGAAGACGATGAAGACGAGGAAGAAGGCGAGGATGTTCCAGCGGAGCGCCATCACCATCTGCGGGTCCACCGTTCGCGGGTTCGACTGCACCTGGTGGAGGCTCTTCCACCACTTCACGCTGAAATAGATGATCGGCACGTCCACTGCGATGATGATCGCCGTGACCGCCGCCCACACCGCGCGGCGCTCGGGGTCGTCGACGAAGCGGCGCAGGGCCAGATAGCCGGCCAGGGCGACCAGGAGGATGGCCACCGTGGTCAGCCGGGGGTCCCACGCCCAGTAGACGCCCCAGGTGGGACGGCCCCAGATCGAGCCGAGCGTGGTGCCGATGGCGCCGAACACCAGCGCGATCTCGGCCGCTGCCTCGGCCAGGGCGTCCGTCTTCCACGAGGCGCGGAAGAGGTAGAGCACCGAGCAGACGAAGAGGACGGTGCCGGCGAGAAGCATCATCTGCACCATCGGGACGTGCGCGTACATGATTCGCTGCACGTCGCCCATCTCCCGGTCCGGCGGCGCCACTGCCAGGCCCACGTATGCCGCATAGCCGAAGATGCAGGCAACGGCCGGCACCGCGGCGATCTCCAGAGCTCGTTTCATCCTCGCGTCCATCGGTTGTCTACTCCTCGACCACCCGGGGGAACAACACGACACCCAGTCCCCAGTAGAGAATGTCGAAGCTTGCGAGCAGGGCGATCCATGAGTCGAGCTGCTCCATCGGATCCCCCTCGAAGACCAGCGCCGTGCCCTTGGCGGCTGCCACCAGCGCGGGGATGAGCACCGGAAAGAGGAGGAGCGGCAGGAGCACGTCGCGCGCGCGGGCGTGGCTGGCAATCGCTCCGTAGAGCGTACCCGGAGCGGCGATGGCGAGGCAGCCAAGCACCGTGAGCCCGAACAGTCGCGGCCAGGGGAGGACCAGGCGCACGTCGAGCAGGGCGATCAGCACGGGGACCAAGAGGACACCGAGGCCGATGAGCAGCACCGCGTTGGCCAGGCCCTTGGACAGGAAGATGGCCCGGGCATCCACCGGAACCAGTCGCAGGCCCTCGAGCGCGGCGTTCTCTCGCTCGACGCGGAACGACTCTCCCAGCGCGAGCACGGACGAGAGGAGGAGGGCGAGCCAGAGGTAGCCGCCTGCATTCCGGCGGAGCAGGGCGGTGTCCGGCCCCAGCGCGAAGGAGAAGAGGAGCAGGGTAGCGAGCGAGAAGAAGACCAGGGCGTTGATGCGCGAGCGCGAACGCCACTCGACCAGCAGGTCCTTCCGGAGGAGGACCCAGGTCGAGTTGAAGAGGCCAGGGAGCCTCATGCGGCGATCGAGCGTCCCTGTTCCAGATGCAATCGGTCCGTGCAGAGCTCAAGTCCCTGTTCGATGTGATGCGTGGCGAGAACGATCGTGGTCCCGGTGGCGTGCAGCTCGCGGATGCGCGTCTCGAGCTCGGAGACACCGGCCGGGTCGAGCTCCACGAACGGCTCGTCGAGCAGCGCCACCGCGGGCTGCTTGAGAAAGAGGCGTGCAAGCGCGAGCCGTCGCCGCATCCCGGCCGAGTAGGTTCGGATCGGCCGGTCGTCCTTCGGGGAGAGGCTCACCCGTTCCAGGGCGCCGCGGGCCGCGGAGGCGGGCATGCCGAGCAGCCGCCCGAGGACCTCGAGGTTCTCGAGGCCCGAGAGGTCCTCGTAGACGAAGTTGGCGTGACTGAGCAGCCCGACCTGCGCACGGACCTCGTCCGGGTATCGGGCGGAATCGAGGCCGAGCACCTGGACCCCTCCAGAGGAGGGGCGCACGGCGGTGGAGAGCACCCGGAGGAGGGTCGTCTTCCCCGAGCCGTTGTGACCGGTGAGGAGGAGGGCCGTTCCGCGCTTCACCGTGAGTGAGAGGCGGACCAACGCCCATCGCGTGCCGTAGCGCTTGCTGACCTCGTGGAGCTGCAGGGCTGGGGCGGAATCCACGGGGGTCGTCCGAGGCGAGGAACTGTCCGAAATCGGCCGCAAAGGCAAGCAGCCCGCGTGCCATGAATGCGGGCCGCTGCTTCACCGGCGCAGTTCTTACAGCCGAAGGCCGCGGACGGGTGAATCCCCCCCGGGATTCAAGGCTGCCCGGCTGGCACCCGGCCTGCAACCTTTGCGCGCCGGAGGGTGCGGACAGGGTGAGGGCGACGCATTTGCGCCGGCGGGCTGGATCCGGGCGATGGCTGGGCGGGCGGGCGCTGGCGCGGGGCGAGGGGGGCGCCCGCCCGCTGGTCGACATGTCACGGCCGGTCCGGTGCTCACTTGCCTCGACGGACGCACCTTCGCGCCACCGATGAGCTCTCCCTCGTTTCTCCGTCGGGCGGGCCCGCTGGTCCTGGCCCGATTCGCGAGCGCGGTGGTCACCACCGTCGTCCCGCTGGTCCTCGCCCGGGCCATGGCCATCGAGGAGTACGGGACCTACAAGCAGCTCTTCCTGGTGGGGGTGACGCTGACGTCGATCCTGGCCTTCGGCGTCCCCCAGAGCCTCTACTACTTCCTTCCGCGGACCGAGCACGGACGCCCGTACATCGTCCACGTGCTGGTGCTGCTCGCCGGCGCGGGCGCGGTGGCCGCCGGACTGGTCCTGCTGGCCACGCCGTGGATCGGCGAGCTGTTCTCGGCGCCGAGCCTTCCCGAGTACCGGTTCGCCCTTGCCACCTACGCCGGCTTCTTCCTCGCTGCGACGCCGCTGGAGGCGCTCTTCACCAGCCAGGGCCGGACGGGGCTCGCGGCGGTGAACTACCTCGTCTGGGACTCGCTGCGCGCGGCGGCGATGACCTTGCCCATCCTGCTCGGGTTCGGGCTGCACGCGACGATGTGGAGCGTGGCCGGGCTGATGGTGGTCCGGGCGCTGGCGACCTGGGTGATGGCGGTGCGCGCGGCTCCGGGGCCCTGGTGGGACCGGGCGGCTCTGCGGGTACAGCTCGCCTACGCGCTTCCCTTCGGCGCGGCGATGGCCATCTCGGTGCCCCAGCACTCGCTGCACCAGTGGGTGGTGAGCGCCCACTTCGACCCGGCGCTGTTCGCCATCTACAGCGTGGGGTGCTTCCAGCTGCCGATCGTGGACCTGCTCTACACGCCCACCACCGAGGTGCTGATGGTGCACGTGGGAGAGCTCGAGCGCGCGGGCCGGCTGGCGGATGCGGTCGGTCTGTTCCGTGACGCGGCGGCCCGGCTCGCCTTCGTCTTCGTGCCGACCTGCGCCTTCCTGATCGCCGCGGCGCCGGCGTTCATCGAGGCGGTCTTCGGCGCGCGGTTCCTCCCCGCGGTGCCGCTCTTCCGGGTCAGCACGCTGGCGGTGCTCTTCGGGTGCTTCCCCCTGGACGGCCTGCTCCGCGCCCGGGGCGAGACGCGCGCCATCCTCTTCTCCTATGCGGTGAAGGCGGCCGTCACCGTCCCGCTGGTGCTGCTGCTGGTGCAGACCCTGGGGCTGATCGGCGGCGTCGTCTCCTGGCTCATCGCCGAGGGCGTCGGGAAGGTGCTCCTGGTCGGCCGGCTTCCGCGGGCGCTCGAGCTGCGGTCGGCTCGCCAGCTGCTCGGGCTCGTGCCGTTCCAGGACGGTCTGCGCGCGACGCTCGCCGCGGGGGTGTCGGTGGCGGTGATGCTGGTGTGGGACCGGGTCATCGCGGGTCACTTCGACTCGCTCCCGCACACCTTCTTCTGGCGGCTCTTCCCGGTCGGCTCGGACGCGCTGGTGTTCGGTCTCGCCTACGTGATCGTCCTCCATGCGCAGGGGATCCGGGTGCTGCGCCTGCTCCGGCTCCTCCGGCGGCAGCGACCGGCCGTGGCGCCGGTTCTCCCGGCGCAGCCCGGTCCCGGCGATCCGGCCGAGGCGCCGGTCCTCTGAGGCGCGGGCGATGAGAACGAGCCTGGTCGTGCTGGCCGACTTCACTCCCCGGGGGGAGCGGAGCCTGGATCTGCTCTTTGCGCGGCTCGGGCGGCGCATCCGCGAGGCGGGCTGGCCGGTGCGGATGCTCTTCTACGCCCCGCCCGCCCCCGAGTTCTCACGAGAGATCGAGTCGGCGGGCGTCGAGTGGGGGACGGCGCCGTTCCCGCCGCGCAAGGACCCGGCCCGCTTCTGGAAGGCGCTCGGACCCGGCCGGCCGGTGGCGCAGACGCACTTCATGTCTCCGTTCGACCCGCTGCTGCTCCTGGCCCGGGGGACGGGGCGCATCGCGCGGCTTCAGGCGGTGGACCATGCGGGGAACCTCCTGTCTCCGAAGGGACCGCTCCTGCGCGTCGCCGAGCGCGTCCGGGGCGCGATTGCCCGGAGGCTCGTCGACGAGGCCGTGGGCGTCTCCGAGTTCGTGGCCCGGCGTCTCGTGTCGCTCGGGCTGGACCCCGGGCGGGTGAAGGTGGTGCACAACGGCGTGGACGTGGAGCGGTGGCCGGGGCGGGGCGGCCCGCGGCGCCCTGGTCCCCCCCGCCTGGCCTATGCGGGCCGGCTCCACCCCGAGAAGGGCATCCACGTGATGCAGCGGGCGTTCGAGCGGCTGGAGCGGCGCGTCCCGGGCGTGGAGCTGTCCATCGCCGGGGAGGGACCGGAGCAGGAGCAGCTCGAGGCGTGGGCGCGGGGGAGGGCGGTGCGGATGCTCGGGACTGTGCGCGGGCTCTCGCCGCTGTTCCGTGACGTCGACCTGCTCCTCGCGCCGACGCTGGTGAACGAGTCGTTCGGGCTGTCGCCGGCGGAAGCGCTGTGCTCGGAGGCGGCGGTGGTGGGCTCGGACGTGGGCGGGCTGCCGGAGGTGGTCGGGGACTGCGGAAGGCTGGTGCCGCGCGGGGATGCGGACGCGCTCGCCGACGCGGTAACAGAGCTCTGCAGCGACCTGGACGCGTGCGCCGAGCTGGGCCGACGCGGGCGGGAGCGAGTGCTGCACCGCTTCACGCTGGATCGCGCGGTGGACGCGCTGGCGAGCTCGGCCCGCGCGCTCCTCGAAGATGCAGAGCGCCCGATGCTCCGGTCCTGACGCGGATCGCGACTGCTAGGGGCTCGGTCCGAGGAGCGCGTGCCAGGTGTGGAGCTCGCAGCTCGGATGCCCGGCCTCGAAGGTCGGACCATCGAGCAGCCTCAGCACCGAACCTTGAGGCCCGAGCGTCACGTGCCCCGTGCAGCTCTCGCTCGCCGTCCCGAGGGGCACTGATCCGCAGGGCACTCCATCAACCGTGTAGAGGTCGATCGCGCGGTCACAGAAGCGGCCCACGGCGTCGGTCGGGAGTGCGGCGTAACCGTTCCGGTTCGCCGTGATCCGCAGATCGAACCCGCCAAGTGCGGTCAGCCAGCAAGGAGGCGGGGAGTCTCCCGCGACGGGATCGAAGATCCGGACCCACTCCCCGTTCCGGCGATACGCGAGGCCGCCGCGTGCCAGCGGCGCCAGGACGGCATCGGTCACCGTCCCCGCCGGCAGCGCGCCGAAGACCAGCGGCTCCCCCGGAGTCCCGCCCGGGTCGACCCATCGGCCAAGGGTCGAGCCGTCGCCGCGAATGGCGAGGACGAGCGTCCAGCCATTCGCGTCCGTTCCGACCGAGACCCGCCCACCCGCTCCGAGCGGGTCGAAGAGGCGGAGCCCGGCGAAGAGCGGTGTCGCATCGGCCGAGAACTCCCTCAGATAGATGCCGTCCGGCAGCATCGTGCAGTCGGGCGGCGTGTCCGGGTGGGCCGGATCCGCATCACATGGAAAGCTCCGCCCGGGAGCTCCCGCGACGGCGCCACCGCCCACTCCCGGATTCCGCGCACCCGCTGACGGCGAACGCGGGAAGAGGAACGCGAGCGGCCATCCAGGCGCCCCGTTCAGGATGTGCCAGCCGAACATGAACGTCGGGTCGGGCGACATGCCCCCGGCCGCGAGCTGCAGAAAGAAGCCGTCCTCGAGCGGGCCGTAGACCTGATCGAGCTTTCCGAGGCCGAACAGCGATCCCGTCTCGGGTGAGACCACCGGCCGCTCGTAGAGATCCGTGGTCTGCTCGATGTCGTTGGCCTGGACGATGTCATTCCGGCCGTTGATCCACGCCGCCCGGCAACTCTCGCCGTTGAGGCGGGACCAAATGTGGACCTCCGGGTCCGGCGGCGGCAGCCCCGGGAAGACCTGCGTGCAGACTGGCTGTCCCGACCCCGCGTTCGCCAGGACGTTCGCCCCGGATCCGGGGACGCAGGCCGCAGTCCCGCCGTCGGTCGCCCCGCCGCCGCCCGGCGGCGGTTGCTGATCCACCCCCGAGACGATTCCCGCACCACTCCGCCCCGCCTGCTGACCACAGCCGATCAGCAGGTACGCCGCCGCCACCCACCACCGTCCCATGTGACCCCCATGCGCGCGAGCGCAGCCACGCGGGGGTGCTCATGGAACGTCCGAGCGGCAAGCGTCCCCGTCCACGGGCGCCCCCCCGGTTTGCGAGCGCATCGCAAGGGGCTCCTGCGCATGCTCGGCGATGCAGCGCCCGCCTGGCCGCTCTCCGGCCTGGTTTCCCTGTGCCGAAACTGTCCACAAGGCTGCGAATCAGCCCCGCGTCGTACGGTGCCGCCTTCTCTCGAGCCCGTCGAGGAGGCGCTGTTGCACGCACTCGCAAGGACCCTGGGACTGCTGGCAGGACTCTTCTCCCTCGCTTCACTGGCTGCAGGCGCGGACGGCGCGTGGACCTGGTGCTCGCAGGCCAGACGTCTCGTCCCCGACCCAGCAGGGCGCACCTTCCATGTCAGGACGTCCGGATCAGACCCGGGGACGTGTCCAACCTGGTCCGGGGCCACGTTCCGGACGATCTCCCGCGCCGCGTCCTGCGCGCGGGGCAAGGACACCATCCTCGTCCACGGCGGCACCTACGGCCCGGTCCAGATCAGCAACCTCTGGCCGAGCGACACGATCCTCATCACCAACGCTCCGGGGGAGAATCCGGTCATCGAGGGCTGGGGCAGCGTCCCCGACTTCAGCGCCATCGTCGGGCTGTGGCGGGTGACCAACATCGCCATCCAGGGACTCGAGATCCGGAACACCGGCGTCACCGATGCCGAGCACGGCGCCTACGGCGTCCACGTCTACGAGTCGACCTCGGTGAAGCTCTACTACAACACCATCCACGACACGGCCCGGCACGGCATCCTCACCAACGGTCACCAGATGGAGGTGGTGGGCAACGAGGTCTACAACGCCGTGATGCGGAACCAGTGGTTCAGGTCGGACTACTGGGACGCGGCGGTCACCACCCAGCCGGACCGGAACCAGTGGGGCTACAAGCTCATCGGGAACTCCATCTACGACAGCTACGGCGAGTGCGCGGACATCCTCGCGGTGGACGGGGCGCTGGTCGAGGGCAACCGGATCCGGAACTGCGTCAGCACCAACGTCTTCGTCTCCAACTCCCAGAACGTCACCCTCAACCGGAACTGGCTCTACGCCACGAATGACCGCTTCAATCGGCCCGACTACGGGTCACGCGCCACCGGGATCCAGCTGGCCAACGAGGGGAAGACCGTCGGCTGGTCTCTCAACAACATCCGGATCACCAACAACATCATCGAGTGGGTGAGCCAAGGCGTGCGCTACTGGAAGGCGCCGCACACCGGGCATCCGGTCAAGGACACCTACGGAAACCTCTACATCGCGTTCAACGACTTCAACCGCACCACCTTCTCGCCGATCCGTCTCGACACGCCAGAGGGGTGGTCGCCGAGAGCGAACAGCAAGCTGCGGCGCAACCTCGTCCTCAACACGAGCGACTGGAAGTGGTTCTCCACCGATCAGTCGGGCTCGTGGGATGTCACGGGGAACTGGAACTACGGCCGCGACATCACCTCGACGAGCCCGGGCATCAAGGATCCGTGGGGAACCTATGTCCCGGCGTACGAGCTCAAGTCCGGCGCCGCGATCCGCTGGACCATTGCGCCATGGTCCGAGTCGCAGATGCCGTCGACCGACTACCACTGTCAGTCTCGCAGTCAGAGCGACTGGAACACGCCCGGCGCCATCAACTGATCGAGGGGCGCCGGCAGGCGCCACATGCGGCGGGTGCTCCCGGACTCGAGGGGGCGCCCGCCGTCCCGTTGCGGGCACGTGCGCTCGAGCGGTCCTCGCGCCTGGACGGCCGCTCTCCGAGCTACCTCGGGGGTAGGTAAATGTTCACCACGCGGCAGCGCATTCGCCCGTCGTACCTTGCGCTCTTCACCGGGCGCCAAGGAGGCGGTGTTGCAAGCACTCGGAAGGACCGTGGGACTGGCGGCAGGACTCTTCACCCTCGCTGCCCTGGCCGCTGGCGCGGACGGAAGCTGGACGCAATGCGCAGCGCCCGCGCGCCTCACCGCCGATCCTGCAGGGCGCACCTTCCACGTGGCCACCTGGGGAACGAACCCGGGCTCCTGCCCCGGCGCGGGCTACACCTTCCGCACCATCGACGCCGCCGCCGCCTGCGCGAAGGGCAAGGACACCATCTACGTCCACGACGGCACCTACGGCCCCGTGCTCATCGCGAACATCTGGCCCTCGGATCGAGTCCTCATCACCGCGGCCTCGGGCGAGCACCCGATCATCGACGGCTGGAACGGCGTCGGTGACTACCAGGCGGTGCTCGGTCTCTGGCAGGTCAGCAACGTCGCCATCCAGGGCCTCGAGGTGCGGAACACCGGCGTTCCCGATGCGGAGCACGGCGGCTACGGGGTCCGGGTGAGCCGATCCAGCTACGTGAAGCTGTACTTCAACACCGTCCACGACACCGCCCGGCACGGGATCATCACCGACGGTAGCCAGATGGAGGTGGTGGGCAACGAGGTCTACAACACGGTGATGCGCAACCGCTGGTGGCAGTCGAGCTACTGGGACGCCGCGGTGTCCAGCGATCCGAACCGGAGCCAGTGGGGCTACAAGGTCATCGGCAACTCCATCCACGACAGCTGGGGCGAGTGCGCGGACGTCCTCGCGGTGGATGGCGCCACGGTCGAGGGGAACAAGATCTACAACTGCGTGAGCGCGAACCTCTTCGTGTCCGGGTCGCGCAACCTGACCATCAACCGGAACTGGGTCTACGCCAACAGCGACCAGTACGACCGTCCCGACCTGGGCTACCGGGCCTCTGGCATCGAGCTCGCCAACGAGGGCAGCTCGTCCGGGTGGTCGGTGAGCAACGTCCGGATCACGAACAACATCGTCGAGTGGGTCGCGCAGGGCATCCGCTACTGGCGCTCCCGCACCGGCGGGACCGTCGCGGACACGTACGGGAACCTCTACGTCGGTTTCAACGACTTCAACCGCATGCAGTTCTCACCCCTCCGGTTCGACACGCCCGACGGGGGCTGGCCCAGCGCGAACAGCCGGCTCCGGGCCAACCTCGTCCTCAACCAGAGCCCCTACACCTGGTTCTCCACCGAGACCTCGGGAGCGTGGAACGTGGGCGGCAACTGGAACTACGGCAAGACCACCACGCCGACGAGCCCGGGCATCACCGATACCTGGGGAACGTACATTCCTGCGTACGCGCTCAAGCCGGGCGCGGTGATCCGCTGGACGGTCGCACCCTGGTCCGAGTCGGAGATGCCCTCGGCCGACTACCACTGCCAGAGCCGTTCGCAGAACGACTGGAACACGCCAGGCGCGATCAACTAGCAGCGATCGCCCCGCGTCCCGGCCGCGCACGCTCGCAGCAGGCGAGCGACCTCTCTGCATGATCTCCCGTACCGGCAACCCTCGGCCGCGGTCGCGTTCTGCCGGTCCGATGGCTGGAGAGGAGACGGGCGTCTCATTCTCGAGGCGTGCTGTTGGTCCCCTGTCAGCTGTCCGGCCTGTTTCACGTGTGCCGAAACTGTTTACAAAGATTCATGGCCGCCCTGCGTCGTAAGAGGCCGCCGCGCTCCTGATGGAGCCGAGAGCCGAGGAGGCGGTGTTGCACCTGACAGGAAGACTGGCGGCAGTGATGGTCATGGGGATCGCCTCGGCAGCGATCGCCGCGGGGGCGGACGGCGCCTGGACGCAGTGTGCGAAGCCGGCGCGGCTCCAACCTGACTGGAGTGGACGGTTGTTCCACGTCGCGACGTGGGGAAGCGATCCAGGGTGGTGTCCCGGCAATGGCTACACCTTCCGCACCCTCACCGCTGCGGCTCGATGCCTCCAGGGCAAGGACACCATCTACGTGCATGGCGGAACCTACGGTCCGGTCCAGCTGGCGAACCTGTGGCCGAGCTCGCGAGTGCTGATCACCAACGCCCCCGGCGAGAACCCCGTCATCGACGGGTGGGGCGGCATCGGCGACTACGGGGCGGTGTTCGGGCTCTGGCAGGTC
>CAZDSB010000661.1:0-8070 GCA_964507515.1 uncultured Myxococcaceae bacterium | reverse complement strand
GCTCGCGAGCCAGAGGAGCAGCGCGAGCACGAGGACCCACACTCCGGTGGCGACTGCCCAGGCGATCGCGTCGTTGCGGTCCAAGCCGGCTCCCCACCGGCACCGTGCCACAGTCCGGCCCCCGGTGCGCCAGTGGCCTGGAGGACGGGCAGCCGCCCGTTCGCTGCACGAAATCACGCACCTTTCGCCATTCACCGCCGGGCCGGTGCGGCCTGCGGACCCGGGGGCGACGCGGTGTGAGTAGGCAGCGCAGCCTCGTGGGCTCCCATGCATCCACCTCCCCGCCTCGGGCCGGCCGCACGCTCGAGCAGATCCAGGAGGAGGTGACGCTGGACGACGTCCGTCGCTCCTGTCCAGCGTGGACCCCGGCCAGCCTGGACGAGGACTGGCGGGAGACCGTCAAGTCGCTGGTCGAACGCTCGTTCCGCGGCGTCCGCGGTCAGGACTGAGGCCGCTGCTTCTCACTTGAAACCGGACCTGTCTTGCACGAAGGGGAACGCCATGACCCTGCGTCCCGGACTCCTCCTGCCGCTCGTCGTCGCCCTCGGCTGCGCCACCGACACCTCGAAGACCCCGCCGCCCGCGACCTCGCCCGCGCCAGCGCCAGCGGCCGCTCCGGCCGCGGGTCCTGCTCCCGCTGCGGCGGCGCCCGCCCACGGCGTCGACCTCGCCGGGATGGATCGCTCGGTCGTCCCGGGGGACGACTTCTTCCGCTACGCCAACGGGACCTGGATCAAGGAGACGGAGATCCCGGCCGACGGGAGCCGCTGGGGAACCTTCAACATCCTCATCGAGAACTCGACCCAGCGCGTCCGGGCGCTGCTCGAGTCCGCGGCCTCCGGCAGCGCCGCCACCGGCTCCGAGGAGCGGAAGGTGGGCGACTTCTACGCCAGCTACCTCGACGAGGCTGCCGTCGAGGCACGCGGCCTCGAGCCCCTTCGCGCGCAGCTCGCCGGCATCGCGAAGCTGCGTGATCGCGCCGCGCTGTCGCGAGCGCTGGGCACGGACCTCCGCACCGACGTCGACGCGCTCAATGCCACGCACTTCCACACGAGCCGCCTCTTCGGACTCTGGGTGGCGCCGGACCTCCATCAGCCCGGCACGTACACCGGCTACCTGTTCCAGGGCGGCCTCGGGATGCCCGACCGCGAGTACTACCTCTCCACGAACCCGAAGATGACGGCGACCCGCGACGCGTACCGCGCCCACGTTGCGAGGGTGCTCGGGCTCGCCGGCGTCCAGAAGGCGGAGGAGACGGCCGCCCGCATCGTCGACCTCGAGACCCGCATCGCGCGCGTCCACGCGACCCGTGCCCAGTCGGTGGAGGTCAAGAACGCAGCTCCCTGGAAGCGCACCGAGTTCGACAAGCACGCTCCGGGCGTCGACTGGAAGGCGTTCTTCGCCGCGGCCGGCCTCGAGAAGCAGCCCGCTTTCGTGGTCTGGCAACCCGCCGCCGTGAAGGGGCTCTCCGCGCTGATGAAGCAGGTGCCGCTCTCCACCTGGAAGGAGTGGATGACCTTCCACGTCGTCGACCGGGCAGGACCGGTGCTGCCCCGGGCGTTCGTCGAGGAAAACTTCGCCTTCTACGGCAAGGAGCTCATCGGCACCCCGGAGCTGGCGGCGCGCTGGAAGCGGGCGGTGGAGGCCGTCGCCGAGCTCCGCTCGAAGCAGGTGGGCGTCCGGGAGGAGGCCGGGATGGGCGACGCCGTGGGCAAGCTGTACGTCGCCCGCCACTTCTCGGCCTCGGCGAAGGCGCAGATCGAGGAGATGGTCCGGCAGATCGCTGCCGCGTTCACCCGCCGGATCGACGCACTGGACTGGATGGCCCCGGAGACCAAGGCCCAGGCCAAGGCCAAGGTGCAGAGCCTGAAGGTCAGCATCGGCTACCCCGAGCACTGGGCGGACTACTCCGGGCTGGAGATCTCCCGCGCCGACCTCCTGGGCAACGTCGAGCGCGCCAGCCTCTTCGACTATCGCCGGAAGGTCGCGCTCCTCGGCAAGCCGGTGGACCGGAGCGAGTGGTGCATGGAGCCGCAGACCGTCAACGCGGTGAACCTGCCGCTCCACAACGGGCTGAACTTCCCGGCGGCCATCCTCGAGCCACCCTTCTTCGACCCGCTCGCGCCGGCAGCCGTCAACTACGGCGCGATCGGCGTCGTGATCGGCCACGAGGTCAGCCACAGCTTCGACGACCAGGGAGCGATGTTCGACGCCGAGGGACGGCTCCGGAACTGGTGGACGCCGGCGGACTTTGCCAGGTTCGAGGAGTCAGGCGCGCGCCTCGCCGCGCAGTTCGACGCCTACCACCCCTTCCCCGACATGCACGTCAACGGGAAGCTCACCCTGAGCGAGAACATCGCCGACGTCGCAGGGATCGCGGCCGCGCACGACGCCTGGCGCGCGTCGCTCGGAGGCGCCGAGCCACCGGCATCTCAGGGCCTCGACGGGGAGCAGCAGTTCTTCATCGCCTATGCGCAGAACTGGCGGGCGAAGATCCGCGATCCGGCGCTGCGCCAGGCGCTCATCACCGACGGCCACGCGCCCGCGCACTACCGCGCGTTCAGCGTCCGGAACTCGGACGCCTGGTACCCGGCCTTCGGGGTGAAGCCCGGCCAGGCGATGTACCTGGCGCCCGAGGCCCGGATCCGGGTCTGGTGAGCCGCCGCGCCAAGCGCCGAAACGCTAGTCGCGGGGGCGGCTCAGGCGACGGACCACCTCGCCCAGCCGCTCGCGGGTGGGTGGGCTGAACGAGGTCTCGACCCACCTCCGCGCGTCCTCCCGCTCGACGCGCCGGACCGCCGCGGCCACGGGCGCTCGGAGCGCCTGCTTCACGTCCCGGAACGCCGGTGCGGGCAGGGCCGCGAGCCCGGCAGCGCGCCCGCGCGCCTGCTCCAGCAGCACGGCCGGGGGAACCACCGTCTCCACCAGCCCGAACGCGCGCGCCTCCTCGGGTGCGAGGAGCCGGCCCTCGAGCGCCACCGGACCGAGCGAGGCCGGCGACACCTGCGCCCGCAGCGTCTCCAGCACCACCGCCGGCAAGCCAAGACCGATCGCAACCTCGTTCAGTCCGATGCGGTAGTCGCCGGCCGCGGCGAGCCGGACGTCGGCCTGCATCGCCAGCACGCACCCGCCGGCGATGGCGTGCCCGTTGATCGCGGCCACAACCGGCAATGGGAGGGTGAAGACCCGGAGCATCACCTCGGAGAAGCGGCGGATGAAACGCTCCAGCGCCGTGCGATCCATCCCGCTCACCTCGGGCAGGTCCAGGCCGGCCGAGAACGCCGACCCCTCCCCGGTCAGCACCAGGGCCGACGCTCCGGAGGACTCGACCGCATCGAGCTGCGCCGAGAGCTGGTCCAGGAACGCCGTGCCGATGGCGTTCGCCTTTCCCGCGCGCATCGGAAGGACGGCGACCTGGCCCGAGATCTCAGTGCCCATGCCGGCCACTACATCGTGAGGCCGCCGTCGACGTCCACGGTGCGGCCGTTGAAGTACTCGCACTCGAGGCAGAACCTCACCGCCAGCCAGATGTCCTCCGGCTCGCCGATGCGACCCACCGGAATGGCCGAGACCAGCGTTTCGCGCGCTCGTGCGTTCATCGAGCGGGTCATCGGCGTGTCGATCATCCCCGGCGCCACCGCCGTGGCCCGGATGCCGAAGGGGCCGAACTCGCGGGCCCAGGTGAAGGTGTTCGCCGCGAGCGCTGCCTTGGCCGCGACATAGTTCGACTGCCCGCGATTTCCATGACGGGCGATGCTCGACATGCTGACCACGACGCCGGGACGAGTGCCGGTCTCCACCATCTTCCGGACGGCCTCCCGGACCAGCAGCGTTGCCCCGGTGAGGTTCACCGCCAGCACGGCGTCCCACTGCTCCTTCGAGAGCACCGTCACCGCGCCGGTGTGCCGGTCCTTCTTCACCAGGAGCCCGTCGCGGAGGATCCCCGCGTTGTTGATCACCGCGTTCAGCCCACCCATCGCTCCGTGGGCCCACTCGACGAAGCCGCGGACGTCCGCCTCCTGCGACACGTCGAGAGGACGGGCGTGGAGCTTGCCGCTGCTGCCCCGCGCGAGCTCCAGCGTGTCCGCCAGTCCCTGCGAGTTCACGTCACCGATGGCGACCTCGGCACCCGCCTGGCAGAGGCGAAGCGCGAAGTGGCGTCCGAGTCCCTGGCCCGCCCCCGAGATGATGCACTTCACCGACGTGAGGTCCATGTCCGCTGGCTCCCCTCCAAGGAGCTCCGCCGTCCGGACTGTAGGGCCTGAACGGCGGGCCAGGACAGACGTTTCGGAGCCCCTGGCCTAGACTCTGCGAAACCCATGCGCCGCCTCGTGTTCGCGGCCCTCGCGGTACTGGCGGCCGGGGGGGCCATCTACCTCAGACAGAAGAGCCCGGCCTCGTCCTTCTCCTCCTACAGCGATGCGCAGCTCGACACCCTGGAGGCCAACTACCGGGCGGTGATGCGGGCACCGGCGACGCCGAGCACGGTCTCACGACCTGACGCCGCGCTCGATGCGGAGCTGTCGCTCGAGCGGCTGCAGACGGAGCGCCACCGGCGGATTTCCCTGCGGAGCCTGGCGCTGGTGGCCCTCCTGTGCGTCGCGGGCGCAGTGCTCGCCGGCCGCGGCAGGCCGCCCCGGGACCCGAAGGAAGACGCACGACTCCGCGAGGCGATGGGAGATCCGGCCGCGCTGCTCGAGGGCGAGCGGAACAAGGCGGCGCGGCTGCTCGGGGTGACACCCGAGGCTCCCCCGGCCGTGGTGGACGCCGCGCTGGCCGCCAAGCTCGCCGCGCACGACGTGGGCCGCCTGGATGGGATCGCCCCCGAGGTGCGGCGGCTGCTCCTCGATCAGCGAGAGTCCCTGCAGCGGGCGCGGGATCTCCTCGTCCGGGGAACCGTCCGTGTGTCGGGGCCGCCGCCTCAGCAGTGAGCGTGGAGCACCGTCACCAGCTCGCGCACGCTCGGCGGCTTCCGGAGGACCGACACCGCGTCGAGCGGAGCCGCTTGCCGATCGAGGTCGCGGTATGCCGAGAGCACGACGACAGGGATGGTCGCGAGGCGCGGGTCCTGCCGCTGGGCCTGCCGGAACTCCGCCCCGTCCATCACCGGCATCATCAGATCCAGCAGGATGACGCAGGGAAGCTCGGTGGTCCGGGAGAGGATCTTGAGCGCGTCCGCGCCGTCGACCGCACCGAGCGCTCCGAAGCCGTGGTCCTCGATGATCTCGATCAGCGCCTGGCGGATGTCCACGTCGTCCTCGACCACGAGCACGGTGTGGCTCATCCGGTGCCTCCGGGAAGGTGGGAGCGCGGCAGGCGGAGGACGAAGTGAGCGCCACGGGGCCGGCCGGCGATGAGCGAGATCTCGCCCCCGTGGGCCTCGACGATCTGCCGGGCCACGTACAGCCCAAGCCCCAGCCCCCCAAAGTTCCGCATCGGCGCGGCGCGCTCGAAGCGGAGGAAGACCCGCTCCTTCTCCGACTCGGGGATGCCCGGGCCCTCGTCGGACATCGTGAGGGTCACGTCCTGCTCGGTTCCGCTCAGGACGATCTCCACCGGCGTGCCGGCGGCGTACTTCAGGGCGTTGGTCAGGAGGTTCGTGACCACTTGTTCGATGCGGAGCCGGTCC
This sequence comes from uncultured Myxococcaceae bacterium, assembly GCA_964507515.1. Lineage (GTDB taxonomy): Bacteria > Myxococcota > Myxococcia > Myxococcales > Myxococcaceae > RPRB01. The sequence continues at coordinate 2,441 of CAZDSB010000661.1, read as the reverse complement.
CACCGCCCCTCCAGCCCCGGCTCCGAGCGAACGGTGACCGCCGAGCTGGCGCGGGCCGCGTGCTCGCGGAACCGTTCCACGACGTCCTGAACCGCCACCGCGAGGTCGAACCGGCTGGGGCTGAGGTTGAAGCTCCCGCTGGTGATCCGCGACACGTCGAGCAGCGCGTCCACCAGCGTGACCAGCCGGTCGCCGCTCCGGCACGCGCGTTCCAGCTTCGCCCGGATGCGCGGGTCCACGCCGGCCGGTCGCTCGAGCAGTCCCTGCAGCTGGAGCTGGAGCGCGCTGAGGGGCGTCCGCAGCTCGTGCGCGGCGATGGAGAGGAACTCGTCGCGCAGCCTCACCGCCTCCTCGGCGTGCGCCAGGCGAAGCTGCTCCTCCTGCCGGTGGAGCCGGTCGGTGAGATCGCGGGTGACCTTGGCGAAGCCCATGAGCTCGCCGCGATCGTCCACGAGCGCGGTGATGACCACGTCGGCCCAGAAGCGGGTTCCGTCCTTGCGCACCCGCCAGCCTTCGATCTCCACGCGGCCGTCGCGCACCGCCTCCGCGAGCAGCTTGGCCGGCAACCCGCGAGCGAGGTCCTCCGGCGTGTAGAACCGGGACATGTGCTGGCCGATGATCTCGTTCGCCGTGTAGCCCTTGGTCCGCTCCGCTCCGGCGTTCCACGTCTCGATCCGCCCGGAAGGGTCGAGCATGAAGATCGCGTAGTCCTTGACGCTGGAGACGAGCGCGCGGAAGCGTTCCTCGAGCGAACGGGGACTCCCCGTCTCCGATGACTCGGGGCGGGCAGAGATCTCCGTATTCGACGGCGAGGAGGTCATCCGAGGGTGAATATCCGAGCGTGGCACCGAAACGTCGCGGGCCGCTTCTTTCTAGCCCCTCCGGCGTTCAGTCCCCGGCAGAAGGATCCCGCATTGCGCTCCGGGTGAACCTCGGGAGCTTCGGCGTGTGAGCTGCTCAGGTCCCGGTGTCGAGTGGCTGCCGCTGAGCGAGCCGCGGCGCGGGTGGGTCGCGGATGCCCTCCTCACCCCCGGGCGCCGTCCGGGGCAGCCGGATCGACACCCGCGTCCCCACGCCGAGCTCGGACGAGAGGTCCACCGAGCCGCCGAGCGCGCGCACGTAGCTGTCCACGATCGCGAGACCGAGCCCATGGCCGACCCCCTCCGCGGTCCCGCGGAAGAAGGGCTCGAACGCCCGGCGGGCAGCGTCCGGCTCCATCCCCTGCCCGTTGTCCGCGACGACGACGGTGACGTCGATCGGCTCGACCCGGTTCGAGACCTCCAGCCGACACGGGCGCCCCGGCGCACGATACTTCAGCGCGTTCCCCATGACGTTGCGCAGGATCTGTCCGAGCACCTCGGGCGCGCACGCCACCGTGGACTCCTGGAGGTGGAGGACCACCTCGGCGCCCGTGGCGGCCGTGCCCAGATCCTCGAGCGCCTCGGTGACCGCGGCTCGCACCTCGGCGCGCCCGCGCGGGAGCAGACCGGATCGCGAGAAGGCCAGCATCGCGTCGATGACAGCCGACATCCGCGAGGCCGAGCCGACGATGCGCGAGGCCAGCCGCACGTCGGCCTCGTCCCGTCCTGCTCGCACGATGAGGCTCGCCAGGCTGTGGATCGGAACGAGCGGAGACCGGAGATCGTGCGCGGCCCGCGCGGCGAAGGACTCCAGCGCGAGGTTCTTCGACTCCACCAGCTCCAGGCTGCGCGCCGCCGCGAGCCGCTCCCGCGCCATGGCCCGCAGCCGGGCCGCCGCCACTTGGATGACCACCAGGAGCACCAGCCCACCGGCGAGCATGTCCACCAGGATCTGCCGGCGTCCGAGCTCTTGCAGGCGCCCGCCGATGGCCTCGGCCTCGATCCGGTTGAGACCGATCAGCCGGTTCACCGACTCGAGCGCCTCGCTCGCATCGCGCCTCAGCGCCACCGGGTCCTTGCGCTCCAGGCCCACCCGGAGGTCGTTGGTGAGGCCGGAGAGCGTGAGCCACTCGGGGCGCTCTCCCTCGAAGGTGGCGAGGGGCTCGTAGGCGCTCACGTCGCGCGCGAGCCACTCCAGCGCCTGACGCTCGCTCGGCTCGTCCGGCGTGCCTCCTCGCGGCGGCACGAGCCGCGAGAGCTGCCAGCGCATGTCGTCCGCCAGCTCGACCGAGCGGAGCGCGTTCGCCGACAGCGCCTCGGTTCCTCGCGCCGTGGCCGACGCCACCCATGCATCGACAACGGCCACCAGCACGAGCACTCCTGCCACCACCGCGACGGAGCCGATCCCACGCCTCGGCCTGCGCTCCTTTGCCATGGGCGTTGACGTACCACTGCCCACCGGGCAGCCGATCTGCAGTGCCGCGTCCACCTCGAATGGCCCGTCCAAAACCCGATGGAGCGCGGAGCGATGCGCAACCGCGTCACAGCTCTCCGGGGATCGGCGGCGGAAGGGCTACACTC
>CAZDSB010000660.1:0-11154 GCA_964507515.1 uncultured Myxococcaceae bacterium | reverse complement strand
CGACGGGATTGACCCGAAAGTCAACGGTCCGCCACGTCCGGTCGCCCGCATGCCGTGAGGACCGGGCTCCCGCGGGGGAGACGACGGACCTAGCCGGGGCCCACCGCCGGTGCTCCGCTCAGGCCGGGCGCACCGTCGGTGCACCGCGGGCGAAGACCTCGCGCGCGAGGAGTCCGTGGAGGAGCGTCGCCGCGCCCGCGGCGAGCGCCGGGGGGAAATCGAGCCGCAAGGACCGGAGCTCCGGCCGCTCCAGCAGGCGCTTCACCACCGGTCCGGCGTCCGCCATCTGCCACAGCCCGATGCAGAGGGCGTGGAGCTGCATCGCCGCTCCAAATCCCGTTCCCTTCGGGAGCGAGACGAGCGCGGCTTCCAGCCGCGTACCGAGACGGACCAGCCACTCGTGGAGCGCACGCTTGAAGGCAAGCGCCGCGTCGAACGGCACGTTCTGCTCGAGGCTGATGTGGAGCAGCGCGAGGAGTCGCGGAAGTCCGGGCCGGGCCACGAGGGAATCGGCGATGAGCGTGCCCACGGCCTCCGGGCTCGCGGGCCGGGACAGCCGATCCAGCTCCGCGCCCAGGCTCTGGAGCCACTCTCCGAGGCACGCCGCCTCCACCTCGAGGAAGAGAGACTCCTTGGTCTCGAAGTACCGGTAGAGCGCGGCCTTCGACAGACCCGACGCGCCGGCGACGTCGTTCATGGTGAGCTCGGACCAGGCGCGTGTCTGGAACAGCTCCCAGGCGCGATCCAGGATGTCCCGCCGGCGTTGCTGCTTGTCCTCCGGGCTGCGGGCGCGGCGAAGTCCCGTCACTCCAGCCACCGCGCCAGCCGGGCCACCATCCGGTTCATGCGGGCGCCGTACGGCGGGGCGAGCCACCGAGCCATCGGGTTTCCCTGCTGACGGAGGACGGCGCGCTCGTGGCTGAAGGTCCGGAAGCCGGCGCGCCCGTGGTAGTTGCCCATGCCGCTCGGACCGATGCCACCGAACGGGAGCCCGGGGTTCGCGAGGTGAAGCAGCGTGTTGTTGACGCACACCCCGCCGGAGGTGGTCTCGGCGAGCGTGGACTCGATGGTGCTTCCCTTCCGCGAGAAGACGTACAGCGCGAGCGGCTTCGGGCGGCTGCGGACGTAGGCGAGCGCGTCCGCGAAGGTGCGGTAGGTCACGACCGGAAGAACCGGGCCGAAGATCTCCTCCTGGAGCACGGGCGCGTCCGGGGGAACGTCGACGAGGACGGTGGGCGCGAGGTAGCGCTCGGTCGCGTTCGACTGGCCACCGACGACCAGCTTCGCTCCGCGCTGGACGGCGTCGTCGACGAGACCCTTCACCCGGGTGAATGCACCGGGATCCACGAGGCGGGCCAGCTCGGGGTTCGATGCCCAGCGGGACTCGGGGCCGTAGCTCCGCTCGATCGCCGAGCGCACTCCGTCGAGGAAGCCCTGCCGCTGTCCCTCCTGGACGAGCGCGTAGTCGGGGGCGACGCAGGTCTGGCCGACGTTGACGAACTTGCCCCAGGCGATGGCGTGCGCGGCTCGCTCCAGCGCTGCGTCGGGCGCGACGAGCGCCGGTGACTTCCCGCCGAGCTCCAGCGTCACCGAGGCGAGCGTCCTGGCCGCGGCGGCCATGACGACCTTTCCGACGCGGGTGCTGCCAGTGAAGAAGATGTGATCGAAGGGAAGATCGAGCAGGGCCTCGGCGACGGGAACCTCGCCCTCGATCATCGCGACCTCGTCCTCGGCGAATGCATCGCGGAGCAAGGCGCGGAGTGCGCGGTTGGTCTCGGGCACCTTCTCCGAGGGCTTGATGATCACGACGTTGCCCGCGGCGATCGCGCCGACGAGCGGGCCCAGGGTGAGGAACACCGGGTAGTTCCATGGGGCGAGGATGAGGACCTGACCCTTCGGCTCGAAGCGGATCTCGCTCGAGGTGTCCGCGAGGAGCAGCGGGGCCTCGACCGGCTCGGGACGCATCCACTCGTTCAGGTGGGAGATGGCGAAGTTGATCTCCTCGAACGAGGGGTGAATCTCGATGAGCTCCGACTCGTCGGCCGCGCGGCCGAAGTCCCGGCGGATGCCCTCGGCGATGGCGGCGCGGTGCTTCTCGAGCGAGGCCCTGAGTTGCTGGAGCTTCTTCCGGCGATCGGCGGCGCTGGAGCGCGCGACGGTCCACCGCGAGGTCGCCTGGAGGTCGAAGAGCCGGCGGACCTCTCCGCGCCAGTCCTGCGTCGAACCCATGTCGATGGCCTGTCTCATGCCTGCCCCCGCTCTCGTGCCTCATGTCGGTGCGGCTCGCCCTGGACGGACGTGGCCGCAACCCGGCGGACCTGGACCCATCGCCAGGCACCCCGGGACGGTTGCCGCAGTTAAGTGACCTTGGGTCACTTGTCAATGGCGTCCCGAGCGGTCGACGGGAAAAAACAGTGATTCAGCCAGCTTGAGGAACAGGCCCGATTGAAGGGATTGAAGGTGCCAGGCACGTTCGGCGCCTTCGGCGTCCCTTCGGCGTCCTTCGACACTCCCGGTCAGCGGCGGCTGGGCCCCTCGAAGGGGTTCTCGAGGAGGATCGTCTCGCCCCGGTCGGCGCCGACGGAGATGCACACGACCGGAACTCCGGCCACCTCTTCCACGCGCTTCACGTAGGCGCGAGCGGCGGCGGGGAGCTGCTCGACGGTGCGGACGCCGGCCAGGCGCTCCTCCCAGCCGGGCAGTGTCTCGTAGACCGGAGAGACCTGAGCCAGGTCGTCCACGTCCGACGGGAAGTCTGCGGTGTGGCCACCGGCGAGCGAGTACCCGGTGCAGAGCTTCAGCTCGGGTAGCCCGGAGAGCACGTCCAGCTTGGTCAGGGCGAGCCCCGAGAGCCCGTTCACGCGTGCCGCGTAGCGGAGGACCACGCCGTCGAGCCAGCCGCAGCGGCGTGGCCGACCGGTGACGGAGCCGAACTCGTCGCCGACCTTGCGGAGACGGTCGCCGACCTCGTCCTTGAGCTCGGTGGGAAACGGCCCGCCTCCCACGCGCGTGGTGTACGCCTTGCTGATTCCGACCACACCGTCGATCTCGGTTGGCCCGAGACCGGAGCCGACGGCGGCGTTGCCGGCGACGCAGTTGCTGCTGGTGACGAACGGGTAAGTGCCGTGATCGACGTCGAGGAGCGTCCCCTGCGCGCCCTCGAAGAGGATCCGAGCGCCAGCGCGGGCCTCTCCGTGCAAGTAGAGCGACGCGTCGCGCACGTGCGGACGGAGCCGGGTGCCAAAGGCGGCGTACTCGCGCGCGATCGCCGCCGGGTCCAGCGGGGGCAGCTCCGTCCCGGCACGGCCGGCGAGGAGCTTCAGCTCGTCGAGAGCTCCTGCGAGCCGCTCCTCGACCTTGCGCGTGAGGCGGCCGGCGTCGAGCAGATCACGCACCCGGATTCCGCGGCGCGCCACCTTGTCCTCGTAGGCGGGGCCGATTCCCCGACCGGTGGTGCCGATCGGCGAGGCACCCCGCGCCTTCTCGCGCAGCACGTCCAGGTGCTTGTGCCACGGGAAGATGACGTGGGCGGACTCGGAGACGATGAGTTGCGTGTCGGAGCGGATCACCCCGCGCGCCCGGAGCGCGTCGATCTCGGCGACGAGCACCGACGGATCGAGCACCACGCCGTTACCAATGACGCACGTCTTCCCCGCGTGGAGGATGCCGCTGGGGATCAGGGTGAGGATGGTCTTTTCGCCACCGACCACGAGGGTGTGCCCGGCGTTGTTCCCTCCCTGGAAACGAACGACCACCTGGGCGTGCTGGGTGAGCAGGTCGACGACCTTGCCCTTTCCCTCGTCGCCCCACTGCGCACCCACCACCACGACATTCGGCATGGCGGCCCGGCCTATAGCCCGCGCTCCGGCGGGTGACAACGACGGACGAACCCACAGCCAAGCGCCTCACATCCGCGCCGCTCGAGACCGTCGACCAGCGCCGGACCGAGCTCCACTGCGGAGCGAAGCCGCGCCTCGATCTCTGCCCGGGCGACGGGAGCGTCCGAGGCCCAGCGCAGCTTCTCGTCCTCCTGGTCGATCCCGAAGAGCGCGGCCCTGACCTGCCGCCCGTCTCCGCCCCGGCTCCGGAGCTCCGCGAGGAGAATGCTCGGGGCGGCCGGAGATCCCCCGTGCCTGCCCGGGACGAGGCAGACCGCGGCGTCGCCTTGTGCTCCCGAGAGGTGGAGGTCGAGAACGCCGTGCACCATCACGCTGCCGAGCGCGTGGCGAAACGGGACCCCGGTCGCCCAGGTGAACCCCGTGGTGAAGCCATGGAGCATCCGCGCGAGCCGCCGCAGCGGGCCGACGAGCTGGAGCGCCTCGGCCTCGGCGAGCGTGAGGCCGATCCGACCAGCCGCCGCCGCGAGCGCGCCATCTGGGATGCCGTCACGCCAGGCGTCCGTCGCGAGCTGTCCGAGCAACCGGCGGACGACCTCGAGCCGGCGGTCCCGGTGTCTCGGGGAGTCCGGCGCCGACGCGGCCCCGAGACCGGGCTCCCGGTGTCCTTCGAGGAACCGGAGCTGGAAGCGGCGTCGACATCCCTCGAGCACATCGAGGGCCTCGAGCGGGACCGAGGGTGCGACGGTGGCGACGAACGGCTCGAGGCGTTGCAACGCGGCGCGCACCTGCTCCGGGTCGACTGCCACGGGCGCCGCCGGAGGCCGGGGGGCGAGCGGTGGACAGCCGTCGTCGTCGATCCGCCGAACCCGGGGGCGGACCTCGGGCGCGTCGAGAACCGGGTCGATCCAGCTCGCCCAGCTGCGCTGACTCGCACGCCCCTGGATGCCCGAGAGAATCAAGCGATCGCGCGCCCGCGTCATTGCCACGTAGAGGACGCGGCGGCTCTCGGCGAGATCGCGACTGGCGAGCACCTCTCCGAGGGCAGCCGAGCGCGGCGTCGGATGTGGATCGGTGCTCCAGGGCACGGCCGGCCGGAAGGCGAGCCCGCGCCGGGGATCCACCAGGAGCCGTCCGGAGCCAGGGGGGCGGCTCGCGCCGAGGTCGGCGAGGCACACGATCGGCCACTCGAGACCCTTCGCGGCGTGGACGGTGAGCAGCTGGACTGCTGGGCCCGACCGCGCGTCTTCCACCTCCTCGACGTCGATGCGCGGGTCGCGATCGGCGAGCTCGACCAGGCGCCTCGCGAAGGCCGCCGGATCCGGGCGCCCGCGTGCATCCCACCGCGCGGCGAGCTGACGGACCACGTCCAGGTTTCCGAGCTGCTCCTCCCCATGGGGAGAGGCGGCCAGCACGACGCGGGTCCCGAGCGCCGCCCAGGCGTCCTCGAGGAGATCCACGAGGGAGCGACGGTCGAAACCGGCACGCAGCCGGCGGGCCACCGCCACGAAGCGCGACCAGCGGTCTGCCTCTCCGGGCAAGGCCTCGGGGGGGAGCGCGCCGGCGAACACGCGCGCGTCGAGGCGGCCCCTGCCCAGGGCCAGCCGAACCAGCGTCGGGTCGGACAGGCCGACCGCCGGCCCCCGGAGACACGCGGCGACATGGAGCGGGTTGCGCGGGTCAGTCAGGAAGCCGAGGAGCGCAGCGACGTCGCGGACCTCCGGCGAGGCGAAGATCCCGCGCCCCCGGAGCACCCGGTGCGGGACGTGATGGCGGGCGAGCGCGTCGGTGTAGTGGGTCACCTCCATGAAGGAGCGGAGGAGGATGGAGACGTCCCCGCCGCGGAGCGGTCGGGAGCCCTGGCCCTCGGGGACCCGCGCGTCCGAGTCCGGCGCGAGGAGGTGCGCGAGCCGGCGGGCGAGGAGATCGGCCTCGGCGGCCCGTCGCTCGTCGGCGCGGTCCTCTTCGGCCACGGCCACCAGCCGCTCGACGCACGCGGTGGGTCCGTGCTGCGCACGCCAGGGCAGGAGGTCGTCCTCGCCGGGCCGGAACGGGACCTCCCACGGGAAGGCCGGGGTGGACCCTAGGACCGTCCCGAGGATCCCGTTGAGCGCCGTGACGAGCTCCGGCTGTGCCCGGCGGCTCACGCGCAGGAACCGTCGTTCGCCGCCTCCGGATTCGACGGCGCGAGCCAGCTCCTCGAAGACCTCCACGTCGGCGCCGCGAAAGTCGTAGATGGACTGCTTCCGGTCACCGACCGCGCAGAGGAGGCCAGGCTCGAGCGGAAGTCTCCGGGGGCCGTCGCCGCCCAGGCGGCGTGGCGCACCCTCGCGGGCCTCCGCGAGCAGGAAGGTGAGCTCCAGCTGGAGGACGTTGGTGTCCTGGAACTCGTCGAGGAGGAGCGCGCCGATGCGGGACTGCTCGCGCGCGCGGAAGCCCGCGTCGGTCGCGAGGAGGTCGCGGGCGCGAATGAGCAGCTCGGCGAAGTCGAGGACCCCGGCCTCGTCGAAGGCGGCGCGCTGGCGGCGGGCGAGCTCGACGAGCAGCCCCCGCAAGGTCTCCTCGTGGGGACGGGCCATCAAGAGAGCTGCCGCGCCGAGAGGGGACTCGCCTCCGGTGAGCGCCTCCCGGGCCGCGCGCACGGCGGTGCCGAGCCCGTTCTTGCCGCCTCGCCCCGGGAGTGCGTCGCGGAGGTCGGCGAGGCGCGCCGCACGGTCGAGCGCGGTGTCGGGTCCCCAGCCCACGAGCAGATCGGCGACGGCGGCGAGCACCGGCTCGCACTCGCCTCCCTCCTTCCGGGCCCGGACGAGCGCGTCGTCCACGCTGGAGCGGGCACGGGCGGTGGTCGCGGCGAAGATCCGGGCCACGTCCTCGGGAGCGGTGACCGCGAGCGCGTCGGGCGAATGCCCGTGGTCGCGCACCCGCCGATACTGGTCCACGAGCAGCTCCACGAGACCGGTCCGGCGCATCCCGTGGAGATCGAGCTCTCCGCAGAGCGCCTCCATCGCCGGATCGCGCGCCTCGAGGCGCTCGAGCACGAGCCGCTCGGCCAGCTCCTCCACGAGGTCCACAGACTCCTCCTCGTCGAGGAGGACGAAGTCCGGTGCGATGCCGGAGCCGACCGGAGCGCGGCGAAGGAGCCCGGCACAGAAGCCGTGAAAGGTGGCGATGGTGGCGCCCGAGAGGCGACCCTGGACGCGCCTCCACTCGGCCGCGGATGGGAAGGGCCGGCCAGCGGCGGCGAATGCGGCGCTCAGCTCCTGCTCGGCAACGTCCCCGGCGGCGAGGGCAGCGACGCGGGCGGCGAGGCGACCGCGCATCTCGGCGGCAGCCTTCTCGGTGAAGGTGAGGAGACAGAGGCTCGCCGGGGCGAGCGGCTCGTCGCGATCGGCGCCGCCGAGGAGGCGAAGGCACTCGGTGATGAGGCCGTGGGTCTTGCCGGTTCCGGCGCCGGCGAACACGCACGCGTTCGGGCGGGGTCCGCTCATCCTTCCCCTGCCTGTGGCGCACGGCGCTCGGAGATGCGGCAGACCGAGCCGAGGGGACAGAAGCCGCACTCGCGCGGCCGCACCGGGAACAGTCCCTGGCGCGGCTCGGCGAGCAGCGCGTGGACGGAGGTCGCGAGGTTGGGTGCGGTGGTCGAGGCGCGGGTGGCGGCGTCGGTGGCGAGGAAGGTCTCGAGCGTGCCGGTGCGGTCAGGGTCGAGCGGAAGGAACTCCAGTGTCCTGAGGGAGAGCCATCCGGCCTGGAAGGGGGGACGCTCGCCACGAGCGCGGAGCGCGAGGAGATAGAGCGGCAGCTGGAAGTCGGTGACCAGGACCTCGGCGCGGGCGCGTTCACGCCGCTTGCTGCTCTTGTAGTCGAGGACGCCGGTGCCGGACGGTCCCCGGTCGATGCGATCCAGCGTGCCGCGGAAGTAGACCGGCCGCTCGCCGGGGAGCGCCGCCGGAAGCACGAGGTCGGGTCCGAACCGTTCCTCGGCGGCGGCGGGGCGCATCGCGGCGAACGGGTAGAGCTTGCCGGTGCGGAGGAGGCGCTCGAGCGTGGTCCGCGCGCGCGCCTGGGCGAGCGCCCACAGCCTGGGGTGGCCGGTCGGGGCGCAGCGGGCGTGCTCGCGAGCGGCGGAGTCCACCGCTTCGCGAGCGAGGTCGCCGGGCAGCGTTGCGGGATCCGCCTCGGTGAGCTCGAGCGCGAGGAGGCGCTTCACCAGCTGCTCGAGCGCCTCGTGGAGGAACTGTCCGCGGCCGCGGGCATCGAGCTCCTCCGTGCCGTCCTCGGGCGGCTCGAGCCCGAGCACCTTGCGGGACAGGCCCTGGAACGGGCAGTTCGCGAGGGCGGTGAGGCTGGTGGACGAGAGGGGCCCCTCGACGGAGCCCCCGAGTCGCGCCTCGACGGCGGCGAGAAGGTCCTGCGCCGGACCGAGCCGTCCGCTGTGGGGCCCGGGCGAGCGGAGGCCGGCGCCCGCCTGGAGTCTCTCGGCGTCGATGGCGGCGAGGGCCCGGGCATCCTCGAGCCACGTGGCTCCGGTCAGGGCGTCGAGGGCAGCCGCGGCGATGGGGTCCGGGGCGTCGCTCCGGAGGTCGGGAGCCACCGAGGACTCGAGGGCGAGGCGTACCCGTGCCCAGCCAGGGCCGGGCGCCTCGGCGAGCCGCGGGATGGCGTGGGAGGAGAGATCACGCTCGGCCGTTCCGGTCACGGCGAGCAGGCGCTGAACGACGTCGGCGGGGGCCCCACCCGCGCTCCTGCGGCGGGAGACGACGACGCGCGCGGAGGAGGCGAGGGCGCGTCCCAGACGGCCGCGGTCGAGCGCCTCGGCCAGGGAAGACCGTGCGTCACCGCTCCCGACGAGAGAGGGCAGCGCGGCCCTTCCGAGCACGCCGTGGATCGCCTGCCTCTCCTCGTCCCCGAGCAGCGATGGGCGGCTCCGGCGGGGGAAGCTGGCCGCGTCGAGCCCCGCGACGCCCAGGAAGTCGAGCGGGCGTCCGTCGAGGGCATCCAGCGGGAGCAGGTGCACGCCGCCGAATGGAGCTGCGAGCGGCTCGACGGCGAGGGCGGCCGAGGCGTCGGCGAGCCAGCGGAAGAACGAGGCCCGATCCATCTCCGGCCCGGAAGACCGCGCCGCCTTCCACCCGGCGCGCGCATCACGAACGAAGGCTCGCCAGACCTCGATGGCGGCGGCCTCGCGAGCGGTGGCGCGGCGGCCGCGCGGATCAGTTTCGAGCGGCTCCTCCTCGAGCGACGTCCAAAAGCCGGCCGCGTCGAGCCCGGACCGCCAGGCCTCGAGGAGGTCTGCGAGCCGGCCGCGGCGGGGGATGCGCTCGGCGAGGGCGATGAGCGCCGTCGCGGAATGGAGCAACCGCTCGGCAGCGTCCGCGTCCCGCAGGTCTCCGGCCTCGCGGCTCCGTCGGGCAAAGGCGGCGAGGCGGACCTGATACGCGCCGTCGGCACCCTCGGCGCCGAGCACTCCGTCGCGGACGCCCGCACGCCGCAAGAGCGGCAGAGGATCCAGACGTCGCTCGACGCTCAGCGCAGGCAGGAGGCGCTGCTCGAGAAGCCAGGCGACGTCCTCCGCCGAGGCTCCGCGAGCGGCGAGCCCGGCCCAGAGGAGACCCACGCGTCCGGCCATGGTGGTGGTGAGCGGGAGGGGCGGTCGCCGGGCGATCGGGACGCCGGCCTCCTCGAGCGCGCGCTCGAGCTCCGGGGCATCCCCGGAGGCGACGACGGCGAGCGCGCAGCGATCGAGCGCGGCTCCGGCGTCGAGGGCTCGGCGGAGGGCGTCGACCAGCGCTGCTGCCTCGCGCCGCGGGCCCGGAGCGACGAGGGCCTCGAGGGCATCGGTGGGGAGGCTTGCGGGCGCGGCGGCCGCGAGCCGGCGCACCGGCTCCGAGAGGGGGCCGTCGGTGAGCTCGGGGAGAAGCTCGATGCCGGGAAGATCCGGCCCGGCCTCGAATGCCTGGAGGAGTGGCTCGAGCGCGGCATCGATCCCTGCGTCGCCGGTGAGCGGAACGCGCAGCGCGAGCGTGCGGCCGGTGGACGAGATGGCGCGGGCGAGCGCGGCGAGGAAGCCGACGACGGCCGGGGGGAACGGAGGCGTGGCGTCCAGCGCGAGGTGCATGAGGTGGAGATCCGCGGGCCACCCCTGGGTGAGGACGGTGCTCGCGGCGACCCATCGGGAGGCGTCGAGCTCGATGCCCGACCGGGCGATGCGCTCGGTGGCCTCGCCGACGAGGCGGGCGAGGTGAGCGAGCCGGGCGCCAGTCGGGCCGAGGCGTTCCGCCGCGTCGGCGAGGGTCGTGGCCGAGACGCTGCCGAGCGCGAGCTCATCGAGGGCGGCCTCGAGCGCGTGGAGAAAGCCTGGGGTGCGGGCCTGTGAACCGAAGGGGCCCGGGCCGGCGGCGTCGACGGTCGCGGCGAGGAGGCCGTGGAGGGCGGGGCCGCGGCAAGTCCGGAGCCCGGATGGGCAGACGATCGCGTCGCGCAAACGCTCGAGGGTCCAGTCCCCGTCTGCTCCCGGGCGCGGCATGGTGGACCGGCCACGCTATGCCCGGGCCATGACACCCGTGGGCGACCTCGCACGTCCCGCCACCGGGCGAACGGGCAGCATTTTCAGGAGGTTTGCGAGGGGATACAGCCACGCTGGATCGCGGGCAGGGCCACCGCGGTGTGGCTGTGTCGAGGTCATCGAAGGCCATCGAAGGCATCGAAGGGTGCCAGGCACCTTCAATCGCCTCCCCGACCAACCCGTCACGGACGCCTCGGCGGCCTCGAACGTGCCTGGCACCTTCGATCGTTCCTGGGGCCGCGGGGGACTCGAAGGTGCCTGGCACCTTCGATCGCTCGTGAGGCCACAAATGACGAAGGCCCATGCAATGACAGGGGATTTCGGTGCGAGGGCTAGCGGTCGCTTGGGGCGCTCTCGCGGAGCCGCGCCTCACAGCTTGCGGCGGTCCGGGCGACGGGGTCGGCCGCCGGGCGCGTCCGGGCCACGGCGGCCACGGCACGGCAGCCGGCGGCGCCGGAGCCGGCGAGCGCCTGGGCCGACCGCAGTCGAACCGCCGCCGCGGGGTCCCGGAGCAGCGGCACGAGGACCTCCGAGGCCTTCGCACCGAGGACGCTCGCCGCACCGTCCACCGCGGCGGAGCGAAGAACCACCGGCGCAGTCGCGTCCCGCGCCAGCTGGCGAACCAGCGGACCCGCTGCCGACGGACGAACGGCGCCCAGGGCGGCCAGTGCTCGCGCTCGCCAGGTGGGCAACGCGGTTCGATCGCGGGCCACGGACTCGAGCACCTGGGCTGCGTCGGGCGGGAGCGCGCGCCAC
>CAZDSB010000659.1:0-4423 GCA_964507515.1 uncultured Myxococcaceae bacterium | reverse complement strand
AGACGCTCATTCCCCTGCGTCCGCCGGAGGCCGCTGCCCCGGCGCCAGCAACAGCACCCTCCGTCGCCGGGGTCCGCCTGCGGGAGGGCGCGGTGCCGTTGCCCGGGCTCGGTCTCGGCGCGCCGCCGGAATCGCCCGCGGCGGGACTGCCGCATCTCACCCCGCGCGTGCCCGAGCGACCGCCGACCGCGCAGTCGGCCACCACCGGCGTGATCCCGCTGCCACCGGCGCGACCGGAGACGTCACCGGTCCCCTCTCTCACCGCCGCGCCTCCGGTGCCGCCGCCGCGCCGCGCGGACCGCACGATGGTCTCCCCCGGAGCGAGCGTCGCGGTGGAGCTGCCGGCTCCGCCCGCCTCGGCGCGACCGAACGCCGCGCCGCCGCCGCCTCCGTCCGTCTTCGCGCCACCGCCACCGCGCGCGCCGCCTCCGCCGCCGCCATCCGTCTTCGCGCCGCCGCCGGCACCGGCCTCCGTCTTCGCACCACCGCCACCGCTGCCTTCCGCCCGTGCGCCGGCCGGGGCGTCGACCGTGCCGATGCCGTCGCCCGGCCGCGCCACCGCCCCGCCTCCTCCGGCGGCCCCTCCCGACTCGCCCCTCCGGGACTTCGAGGAGGCCGGGTTCGACGACGCGGCGCTCTCGGGTGACGGCGCGGGAGCCGCGGGGTCGCTCGACGGGGCCGATGGCAGCTACGGCGCCGAGGCGCTTCCCGAGGAGACCCCGGCGGACGAGACCGATCCGGACATGGCGTCCGAGCCCGCCGCCGCGGCTGCCCCCGAGGCGGCGGCGCAGTCGGACGATTCTGAGGAGCCCTGGGACCCGGGGACCTCGCCGGAGTTCGGGACCATCGACCTCGGCGGAGACGACGCGAACGCCACCGCGCTTCCCATCCCGGCGGACGATCCGCCGCCCGGCGGCGAGGGGATGGCGTGGAGCGAGCCCGCGCCCGCCGCCGACGCGCTCGACCTCTCGGACCTTCCCGAGAACACCGCGCTGAGGACGCTCGACGGGTCGCCGGTCGACCCGCTGGAGTTCGACCCCACCCGTCCCGCGCCCGAGGACCTGGAAGCGGATCTCTCGAAGCCGCTGCCCGGCCCTGCACGGCCCGCGGAGGACGGCCTCGAGGTGCTCGGCTTCCTCGACGAGGCGGCCAGGGAGATCAAGCCGCGCGTCGGACGCGTCACGCGCTACCACGTGCGCCGCAGGAGCGGGAAGGTCTTCGGTCCCTTCGAGCCCGGCGTCATCGTGAAGATGCTGGAGGACGGACAGCTCCTCGGAAGCGAGGAGGTCTCGACCGACGGCGACGCCTGGAGCGGCATGGCGGCAGTTCCCACCTTCGCTCAGGCGATGCAGCGGCTGGTGTCGTCGCCCGCGTCCACCCCGCAGGTGCTTCCGGCGAAGGCCGCCGCCGCGCCCGCAGCAGCACCGCCCAAGCTCGACCTCGACCAGCTGGCCCAGGCCTACGGTGGACGGATGGCCGTGGTCAGCGTCGTCGACGGCGAGGCGCAGGCACGGCGGCGCAAGCGCTGGCTGATCCTCGGCGCCAT
Source organism: uncultured Myxococcaceae bacterium (assembly GCA_964507515.1). Lineage (GTDB taxonomy): Bacteria > Myxococcota > Myxococcia > Myxococcales > Myxococcaceae > RPRB01. The sequence continues at coordinate 2,877 of CAZDSB010000659.1, read as the reverse complement.
GACCCTGGCGGCGCTCGGGGTCGTCGGCGCAGCGGCGAGCCTCCACTTCACCAAGTACGGCGCGTTCGGGCTCCGTTGGCTCTTCCCGGCCCATGTCTCCGCCAGCTCGACCGAGGGCAAGAGCTTCGAGGACGCGAAGGCCGCGCTCGCCGAGGACACCTGGCCCGGCATGCGGAAGGCACGCGGCATCCTGGACGGGATGCTCGGCCACCGCGAGGTCCCCGAGGTGCGCGCCGTCTGGGCGCAGTCGGTCTTCACCGAGCAGCGCCGCTGGGGCACGGCGGATCCGTCCCAGGTCGCCCAGGCGACGGCGATGCTCGAGGACCTCAAGGTGCTCCCCAAGGGAAACCCCGAGCGCCTCAAGGCCGAGATTGGCCAGCTGCTGGTGAACAAGCAGCCCGACGCTGCGCTCGCCATCATCCGGGCCGCCAAGCTCGACGGCGAGGGCCCGCTGCTCGAGGCCGAGGCCCTCCTCCAGAAGGGGCAGGCTGCCGAGGCGGTGAGCCTGCTCGACGGGGCCGTGAAGAACGCGCCGTCCGGCGGCGGGTGGCACGCGCTCGGCCTGGCGCATCTGAAGCTCAAGAAGCCGGAGAGGGCACAGGCCGACTTCGAGGCCGCGCTCAAGGTCGCCCCGCAGCACCTCTCGTCGGCGGTGGAGCTCGCGCAGCTGGCGCTCGCCCGCAAGGAAGCGGCCGCCGTCCTCAAGGCGCTCGAGCCGGCGCTGGCCGAGCCCAAGGCCCTCTCGCCCCCCGACCGCTCGCGGGCGCTGTCGCTGAAGGGCGCGGCACTGCTCCTCCAGTCCAAGCCGGCCGACGCGGTGGCCGGTCTCGAGGAGGCGGTGCGGAACGATCCGAACAACGTCTTCGCCAAGGGGACGCTGGCCCGGACCTACGCGGCGCTGAAGGAGGACGAGAAGGCGCTGCCGCTGTGGAAGGCGGCGGTGGCCGGCGAACCGGACAATCCGGTCTGGGCCGACGGCCAGGTCCAGTCGCTCGCTGCGCTGAAGAAGTCCGAGGAGGCGCTCGCCGCGGCCTCGAAGGCGCGCGCCGCCTTCCCCAAGGACGAGCCGACCGCGCTCGTCGTCGCGCGCGCCCAGGAGCAGCTCGACCGGGTGAGCGATGCGGAGCAGAGCTACAAGGCCGCGACCCAGCTCGACCCGGATGACCTCGAGGCCGCGCTCGGCCTCGCCCGCCTCTATCTGCGCCAGCGCCGTCCGCAGGATGCCCGGGCCGCGCTGACCGTGGTGACCGAGAAGCAGCCGCAGAACCCCCGGCTCCGCCTCGGCCTCGGCGACCTGGCGATGGCCACCGGTGAGCTGTCCACCGCGGACTCGGAGTTCGAGAAGGCGACGACCCTCGCTCCGGACCTCGCCGAGGCGTGGGTGGCACGTGCCCGCCTCGCGCTGGAGCGCCACGCGTGGAGGGACGCCCGCGCGCACGCCGAGAAGGCGCTCGCCCTCGACCCCGACGTGGCCGACGGCCGGCTGGTGCACGGGATGGCGCTGTGGAAGCTCGGCGATCTCGAGGGGGCCGCGAAGGAGCTGCAGGCCGCTCGGAGCGCCGGCCCCAACGGCCGTCTCGAGGTGGCGCTCGGCGCGGTGAACTTCCAGAAGGGCGACCTCGACGCGGCGACCGCGCTCCTCCAGGGCGTCCTGAAGAACGAGCCAGGGAATCCGGAGGCGAACTACTGGATGGCCCGGGTGAACGGAAAGAAGGGCGAGTACAACCTGGCGCTCGAGTCCATCCGGGCGGCCATCGACCGCGCGCCGGCGCGGGCCATCTACCAGTACGAGCTCGGCCACATCCTCCACGACGCGGGCAAGCTCCCGGAAGCGGTGGAGGCCTGGAAGCAGGCGGTGAAGCTCGAGCCCGGCTACGCCGACGCGTGGGAGGCGATCGGCAGCGCCTACCTCGAGAGCAGCCGGTACAAGGACGCCATCGCCGCCTTCGAGGCGGCGCTCAAGGCCGACCCGCCGCGGGTGCGGGTGCTCGGGCTGATGGGCGATGCGTACTTCCAGGCCGGCAAGTGGAAGGACGCCATCAACAGCTACAGCGCCGCGCTCAAGGCCGACCCGAGCCTGACCGGCCTCTACTTCCGGCTCGGACGCGCCAACAGCGAGATGGGCCAGTACGACAAGGCCATCGGCTTCTACCAGCAGGGAATCAAGAGCAAGCCCGACGACCCGCAGGGCTGGTACCACCTCGGCTACGCCTTCAAGGAGCGCGGCAAGAAGCGCGAGGCGGTCGACGCCTTCAAGAACTACCTGGCCAAGGCGCCGGACGCGAAGGACAAGAAGGACATCGAGGACGAGATCTACTACCTGTCCAAGTAGAAACGTCCCGGAGCGGACCGTGCTAGAGCCTGCCCGGTCATGCTGGACCCCAAGAAGTTCGACAAGGAATTCGACGAGGTCGTGCGGCGACTCGCCACGCGCGGCGGGAACCTCGACCTCGGTGACTTCCGCGCACTGATGGCAGAGCGCAGCGCCGTCTACGTCTCGCTGGAGACGCTCCAGGCGAAGCGCAACGCGTCCAACGAGGAGATGAAGCGCGCCGCGAAGCAGGATCCCGCCGCCCTCGAGCGCCTGCGCGGCGACCTCCGCGCCCTGGGCCAGGACATCAAGGACCTGGAGAAGAAGCGGGACTCCATCGACGAGCGGTTCCAGTCCGTCCTCCTCACCCTTCCCAACCTCCCGGATCCGTCGGTCCCGGTGGGCGCGTCGGCGGAGGACAACGTCGTCGTCCGGACCTGGGGCGAGGCGCCGCGCTTCCCGTTCACGCCGCGCCAGCACTTCGAGATCGGCGAGAAGCTGGGCCTGCTGGACTTCGAGCGCGCGGCGAAGGTGTCCGGAAGCCGTTTCGTCTTCTACCGCGGCGA
>CAZDSB010000658.1:0-12917 GCA_964507515.1 uncultured Myxococcaceae bacterium | reverse complement strand
CGTCGTGGCCGAGCTCGAGGACGACGGGCGCGGCATGGACCCCGAGAAGCTGCGGGCCTCGGCCGTCGCCCGCGGGAGGCTCTCCGCCGAGGCCGCGAGCCGGCTCTCCACCCGCGAGGCCCTTCTCCTCGCGTGCCTGCCGGGCGTCTCCACCGCGAACGACGTGGACGACGTCAGCGGGCGCGGCGTGGGCATGGATGCGGTGAAGCGCTCGGTGGAGTCCCTGGGCGGAGCGCTCGAGCTCGATTCGCAGCCCGGGCGCGGCACGCGCGTCACCCTGCGCCTCCCGCTCACCGTCGCGGTGGTCCAGCTGCTCCTGGTCCGTGCCGGCGGCGAGGTCCTCGGGCTCCCCATCACGAAGGTGCTCGGCGCGGTCGAGCTGCCGGAGGGCGCGCTCCAGCGCTCTCCCTCGGCGGATCTCCTCTCCTACGGACAGCAGCTCGTCCCCGCCCACGACCTCGCGCGCCTCCTCGAGCTCCCCGCCACCCCGCCGCCGCCCACCCGCCCGTGGGTGGTGATGGAGTCCGAGGAAGGAACCGTCGCCCTCGGCGTGGAGGCGCTGCTCGGCCAGGAGGAAGCGGTGCTCAAGGCGCTCTCGCGCCCGCTGGACCGGGTCGCGGGGCTGGCCGGGGTGACCATCCTCGGAAACGGCCGCCCGGTGTTCATCCTCGACGTCCCGAGGCTGCTGGCCTGAGCGCGACCCGGAATGCTCGCCCTCGTGGTCCGCCTCCTGCTGCTCGCCACGCCGGTGCTCTCCGACGGCGACCTGCGCATCGTCGAGCGGCTGGCGTGGCGTGCGGGCGTCCCGAAGGGAGCCGTGGAGTCGCTCTCGACGGACGTGACCGGGGACGGTGCCCCGGACGTGGTGCTCCTCACCCGGACCGGCGACCGGCTGGTGCTCTTCGTCGCCGAGGGACCGGTGTCACCGGTGGGCCGCTGGTGGCGAGTGGACCTCCACCGGGGAAGCTCCGCCGGCGAGCTGTGCGTTCCTGCGAGCGCGGCGCGGGTCCACGTGGAGGACCACGGCGCCGTCTCGCACGCTCTGGAGTGCGACCGGGAGCGGACCGGCGCCTGTCCCACGCCGCAGGGGCGTGCGCTGCGGGTCGAGAGTGGCCGCTGTCCGGCCGTGCACGTCTTTTTCGATGGCAGCGATCTCCGCTTCTGGTCCGGCCCAGGAGCGGGCGGGCGGTCCCCCACCGCCAGCATTCCCGCCGGCCCCGATGCGCCCTAGCGTGAGTCCCGTGCCCGCCGAGCTCACCGAGCCCCAGGCAGACGCGCTCCGGGAGCTGACCAACATCGCCGCCGGACACGCGGCGCGCGCGCTCTCCACCCTGCTGGGTGGCGAGAAGTTCGGGCTGTGGCCCCCGCTGGTGCGGCTCGTCGACGCGCCGCAGCTCACCGCCCTGCTCGGTGGACGCGGGACCCGGCTCACCTCGGTCGGTGCCGAGCTCCGCGGGGCCGTGGGCGGCGCGATGACGCTGGTCTTCACCGAGCCTCACGTGCAGACGCTGACCTCGCGCCTGCTCGGGGCGGCGGGCCAGCGCTTCCAGACGCCCGAGGTGGCGCTCCGGGACGCGGCGAACCTCGTCTACTCGGCCGCGCTCGAGGCCGTGACGCGCCTGTGCGGCGTGCGCGCCCTGAACTCGGTGCCGGTGGTGGGCGAGGGGCCTGCGGAGATGATCGCCCGGATGTGCATCCCGGAGCAGCGCGGCTGGGTGCTCGAGGCGGAGATCTACGCCTCTCCCCTGTCCGGGCGGTTCCTGCTCCTCCCGGACGCCCCGGGACTGACGACGTTCCTCCGCAGCCTGAAGATGGCTTAAAGCCACTCTCCAGGGTGGATCGGAACCGGCTCAGGAAGCTCCTCGAGGACGTGAAGCGCGGGCGCACCGGCGTGGACGAGGCCGAGCGCGCGCTCGCCGATCTGCCGTTCGCCGAGCTGGGCTACGCCACGGTGGACACCCACCGGAGCGTCCGCTTCGGCTTCCCCGAGGTGGTCTACGGCGAGGGCAAGTCGCCCGAGCAGCTCGCCGGTATCGTCGGCGTGCTCGTGACCCGCAAGCAGCCCGTCCTGGTGACCCGCCTCACCGAGGAGAAGGCCGCGCCGCTCCTCGCGCGCTGGCCAAAGGCCCGGTGGCACCCCCAGGCGCGCATCTTCCACCTGCCGCAGGGGCGCCCCCGCGCCGGCCGCGTGGCGGTGACCTGCGCCGGGACCAGCGACCTGCCGGTGGCCGAGGAGGCGGCGCTGACCGCGGAGGCGATGGGGGCGACGGTGGCGCGCATCTACGATGTCGGCGTCGCAGGCCTTCACCGCCTGCTCCGGCGGCGGAGCGAGATACAGGAGGCGCACGTCGCGGTGGCGGTGGCCGGGATGGAGGGCGCCCTCGCCTCGGTCGTCGGCGGACTGGTGGGCATCCCCGTGGTGGCGGTCCCGACCAGCGTCGGCTACGGAGCGAACTTCCGAGGTCTCTCCGCGCTCCTCACCATGCTCAACTCCTGCGCCTCCAACGTCGCCGTGGTGAACATCGACAACGGCTTCGGCGCGGGTTTCTACGCCGCGCTGGTCTCTCGCAGCGCCCTCCGGACCGGCAGGGGACGATGAGCACGGTCCTCTACCTCGAGCCGGTCGGAGGTATCTCCGGCGACATGTTCCTCGCCGCCATGCTCGACCTGGGCGTCGACGCGCGGGCCCTGGAGAGTGGGCTGCGCACGCTGGGCCTCGAGGGGTGGGGCTTCGAGGTCAGCCGCGCCGTGCGCCAGAGCATCTCCGGTGTGCACCTCGGCGTGGTCGTCTCCCCCGAGGTCCCTCACGTCCATCGCGGGCTGGCGGAGATCCTCGGGCGGATCGACGCGAGCGCGCTGCCGCCGCGAGCCAAGGCGCAGGCTCGCTCGGTGTTCGAGGTCATCGGTCGCGCAGAGGCCAAGATCCACGACGTTCCCCTGGAGGCGGTCCACTTCCACGAGGTGGGCGCGGTGGACAGCGTCGTCGACGTCTGCGGCGCAGCGCTCGCGCTCGACCTGATCGGGCAACCGGAGGTGGTCTACGCGCCGCCGCCGCTCGGGAGCGGAACCGTGGACACGCTGCATGGGCGGTTGCCGGTCCCGGCACCGGCCACGCTGGAGATCCTCCGCGACCTCCCGGTGCGCTTCGAGGGGCAGGGCGAGCTCACGACACCGACCGGCGCTGCGCTCCTCAAGGCGCTCTGCCGGCCGGGGCCTCCGCCAGCGCTGCGCGTCCTGCGGACCGGGTATGGGCTGGGCCGCCTCGAGCTCGCCGACCGCCCCAACGTGCTCCGGGCCACGCTCGGCACCCCGGTGGAGGCCGCCGGCACGGACGTCTGGGAGCTGGCGGTCACCCTGGACGACGCCACCCCCCAGCTGCTCGGGTACTTGGTGGAGACGCTCGTCGCTCACGGCGCCCTGGATGCGTGGGTGGCCCCCGTCACCCTGAAGAAGAGCAGGCCGGGACACGTGCTCTCGGTGCTCGTTGCGGCAGGGGAGCGGGAGCAGGTGGTGCGGCGGCTCCTCACCGAGTCCCCCACGCTGGGAGTGCGAGCCTGGCCGGTCCAGCGGACCGTGCTCGATCGTTCACAGGTGGAGGTGGAGACGGCCCACGGAACCGTCCGGGTGAAGGTCGGGAGCCTGGACGGAGAGACCCTCAACGCAGCCCCAGAGTACGAGGACGTCCGCGCCCGGGCCGAGGCGGCGGGCGTCCCCTTCAAGCAGGTATGGGCCGAGGCCCTGGCGGCGTACGCTCGCCGCCCCTGACCGCTCCGGGGAGCCGGAGCCAGACGACCGAACGGAGGACGTGATGCCCGAACAGCAGTGGGACGAGAAGCTGCTCGAGTACGTGCGCAGGACCGGTGAGGACCTCAAGCGCACGGGCGAGGAGTTCCTGGACCAGGCGCAGCGGACCTTCGATGACCTGAGGGACCCCGCCCAGCAGGAGCGACTGAAGGCCCGTGTCGCCGAGCTGCGCACCTGGGCGAAGGGCAAGTTCGAGGAGGCGCGCAGCCGCGCCGAGGACGCCCTCGGGATCGAGCGCCCGAAAGTGGCACCCCCCCAGTCGGCAAAGACCCGCAGACCGGCGCCCAGGAAGGGCAAGGGCGCCTCGCGGACCACACGGAAGCCGGCCGGCCGGGGCAAGGGCACGAAGCGCGGACGCTGACGCCGGCCCTGACGTCCGTCACCTGTGTCACAATCAACGGTTACGGTGGGCTCCGAGACAGGGAAATTCTCCACGGACATCGGCGCGGAGGTCATCGCCGCTGCGGTGGAGAGCGTGGAGAGGTCGCGCGATGCCGCGACGGACGAAGCCGGGGCTGGCGAGCCGGTGGACGTCGCGGCAGAGGAGCTCGCCGCGCTCCGGGCACGGATCGACGCGCTCGAGGCGCGGGAGCGCGAGCTCTCGGCGCAGCTGGAGCAGGAGCGCGAACGCACACTCCGGGGCCTGGCCGACCTGGACAACGCGCGGAAGCGGGCGCAGAGAGAGCGGGAGGAGGTCCTCCGGTTCGGGCTGGAACGGGCCTTGAAAGACCTGCTCCCGGTCATCGACAACCTGGACCGGGCGCTGGACCTCGGCGACCGGTCCGGCAAGTGGGAGAACCTCGCCGAGGGCGTGAGAATGACGCGCAAGCTGCTCGAGGACACGCTCGCGAAGCAGGGCCTGAAGGCGTTCTCCGCGCGAGGACTGCCGTTCGACCCGCATGTGCACGAGGCGATGGGTCACGAGGAGCGGGAGGACATCGCGCCGAACATGGTGAGCACCGAGGTGCTGCGGGGCTTCATGCTCCACGAGCGGCTGGTGCGCCCGGCGCTCGTGATGGTCGCCCGGGCGGCTGCGCCCGCGCCTGCGCCCGTCACCGATTCGAACGCGGAGCCGTCGGTGGCGGAGGATGAACCGGCGTCGCCTGAGACGGAAGCCCCGGGGGAGACGACCTAGGACATGGCGAAGGTCATCGGAATCGACCTGGGAACGACCAACAGCTGCGTCGCCGTCATGGAGAGCGGCGAGCCGGTGGTCATTCCCAACAGCGAGGGAAGCCGCACGACGCCCTCGATGGTCGCGTTCACCGAGAACGGTGAGCGCCTGGTGGGGCAGATCGCCAAGCGCCAGGCCATCACCAACCCCGAGGCCACGCTGTACTCGGTGAAGCGCCTCATCGGCCGCAAGATGGACAGCGCCGAGACGAAGAAGGCCATCGCGCTCAGCAGCTTCAAGGTGGTGCCCTCGCCGAACGGCGATGCGTGGGTGGACGTCCGCGGCAAGCTGCTCAGCCCCCAGGAGATAAGCGCCCAGGTCCTGTTGAAGATGAAGGCCACCGCCGAGGACTACCTCGGTGAGCCCGTGACCGAGGCGGTCATCACCGTCCCCGCCTACTTCAACGACAGCCAGCGCCAGGCCACCAAGGACGCCGGGCGCATCGCCGGGCTGAACGTGCTGCGCATCATCAACGAGCCCACCGCGGCCGCCCTGGCCTACGGCATGGACAAGGGCACCGAGGGAGGCAAGACGACCGAGCGCGTGGCGGTCTACGACCTCGGCGGCGGTACCTTCGACATCAGCATCCTCGAGCTGAACGGTGGCGTGTTCGAGGTGCGGAGCACCAACGGCGACACCTTCCTCGGCGGCGAGGACTTCGATCAGCGAATCATCGACTGGCTCGCCAAGCGGTTCATGGAGCAGCACGGCGGCATCGACCTGCGCAACGACCGGATGGCGCTGCAGCGGCTCAAGGAAGCTGCCGAGCGGGCCAAGCACGAGCTCTCCAGCGCTCCGGACACCGAGGTCAACCTTCCCTTCATCATCGCCGACGCGAGCGGGCCGAAGCACCTGACCGACTCCATCGATCGCCAGACGCTCGAGTCGCTGGTGATGGATCTGGTGGAGAAGACGCTCGAGCCCTGCCGGATCGCGTTGAAGGATGCCGGACTGACCACCCCAGCCATCCACCAGGTCCTGCTGGTCGGAGGCATGACCCGCATGCCGCTCGTGCAGCGGCTGGTGAAGGAGTTCTTCGGGAGGGAGCCCCACAAGGGCATCAACCCCGACGAGGTGGTGGCGGTGGGCGCGGCAATCCAGGGCGGCGTGCTGAAGGGCGAGGTGAAGGATGTCCTCCTCCTCGACGTGACGCCGCTGTCGCTGGGCGTCGAGACCGCGGGCGGCGTCGCCACGCGCATCATCGACAAGAACACCACCATCCCCTGCAAGAAGAGCCAGGTCTTCTCCACGGCGGTGGACAACCAGCCGCTGGTCTCGGTGCACGTCATTCAGGGCGAGCGCGAGATGGCCTCGGACAACAAGACGCTGGCCCGGTTCGAGCTGGTGGGCATCCCGCCCGCGCCGCGCGGCGTCCCGCAGATCGAGGTGTCCTTCGACATCGACGCCAACGGCATCGTGCACGTGAGCGCCAAGGACCTCGGCACAGGGAAGCAGCAGGCGGTCCGGGTGGTGAGCAACTCCGGCCTGACAGAGTCCGAGATCCAGCAGATGGTCCAGGACGCGCAGACCAACGCCGTGGACGACAAGCGGAAGCGCGAGCTGGCGGACATCCGCAACAACGCCGAGGGGCTCATCTACACGACCGAGAAGAGCCTCGAGGAGTACGCCCACGTCGTCACCCCGAAGGACGTGACCGAGATCCAGGCCGACGTGGAGAACCTCAAGGGCCTGATGAAGCAGGACGACCCGGAGAAGCTGAAGGAAGCCCTGCAGCGGCTGGAGAGCAGCGCGTACCGGATCGCCGACGCGATCTACGCCGACCAGGCCAAGTCCTCGGCCTGAGCGTCCGGGGCGGCGCACTCCCGGGCCGACGTCTGGTGTGACGCGGCCGATCCGGAACGACAGGACCCGCCCCCCCGCCGTTGCGTGAAGAAGTACGAAGCGGCGCTGCCCGGCATTCGCGACCCGCGCGAGCGAGGGCCGCGGACCACATCGGACCCGAGTCCAGGCGCGTTCCGTGCGACAGCGGATAGCGCGCGGCGGTTCGCCGAGCCAGGACCCCGCGACCTCGCTATTCGTCCCGGGCGAGAGGCATGGTCGTGGGCCGGCGTGGCATTCCCTCGGATCTGATCCGGAACATCGAGCTCCTGGTCGGTGTGGCGCTGCCGCTGTTCCTCGCCGGAGTCTGGCTCCAGGACCACCTCACCGGCACGGGCCACTGGGCACATCCGCTCGAGTCCGCATTCTTCGAGTGGCTGTCCCTGGTGCCGCTGCTCGCGTTCATCGGCCTCGCCCACTCGGTGGGCATGGCGATGGTCGTGGCGCTCTGGCCTCGCGCGGCGCACCGGGGCACGGTGGCGCTCGGCGCGCTGGTTCTGGTGCCCCTGCTGGTGCTCGCAGGACGCCCGCTGGGACTCCTCGCGCAGTACGTGGTGCCGCTCGCCCTGGCGCTCGGGGTGTACGTGCTGACCAGCCACATCCCCGGTGGCCGCGCGCCGCCGGTGGAGGACCTGCGCACCGCTCCACTGAGCGAGGACGAGCTCCTCGGGCACGACGAGAGCCGGGTCATGGTCACGTTCGAGGCGCCGCCCGCCGAGCCCGCTCCGTCGCCGGCTCCGGGCCCGGCGCGGCAGCTGCGCTGACCGTCATCGCCCTGGGCCGTCAGGCCCCGGTCTCGGGTAGCGCGAGCGGGGCGATCTCCCGGCCCGACACCCGGAGGAAGCGCCACACCAGCGCCACCGCGACGGCGGTGAGCCCCGCGGCCAGCCCCCACCAAATGCCCACCACGCCCCAGCCGAGGCCGAAGCCCAGCCCGAGGGCCAGCGGAAGCCCGACGAGGTAGTGACCGATGACGTTGGCGGTGAAGGTGAAGCGACTGTCGCCCGCGCCGCGCAGCACGCCCGCGCCGACCCCCTGCACTCCGTCCGACACCTGGAACACCGCCGCCACGCCGAAGAGCGGCACTGCGAGCGCGGCGATGGCCGGAACGTTCGTCATCGTCGCGACGATGGGCCCGGGGAAGAGGAGGTAGGTCAAGGCGGCGCAACCCATGAAGGCCGCGCCCGCTCCGAAGGCGAGCAGTCCGGCACGCCGCGCCCCGGGCGTGTCCCGAGCACCGACGGCCAGGCCCACCCGGACGCTCCCGGCGTTGCCGATGCCCATCGCGAAGGTGAAGGTGACCGAGGAGAAGGTGAGGGCGATCTGGTGGGCGGCGAGGCTCTCCGCCCCCAGCCGACCGGCCAGGAAGCCCGCGAGCGCGAAGACGCCGACCTCGGCCCCGAAGTGCAGCCCGATCGGGACGCCCACCCGGAGGATGCGGCGCTCGTCGTCCGGCAGCCGCCGGTGCAGATCCGCCGGCCGCGCGGGGATGGAGATCTGCCGGATGACCCAGGCGAGGAAGAGCACCTCGGCGATCTGCACCACGCTCGTGGCGAGCGCCGACCCGCCGGCTCCCATGGGGGGAATCCAGCGCAGCGGCCCCGTCCAGGCCGGCAGGCGCGCACCGCCGAAGACCAGCAGGAGATCTCCGAGCAGGTTGAGCACGTTCGCCAGCACCGTGGCCCAGACCAGTGCGCGTGCCGCCCCGGCCGCCTGCACGTAGCTGCGCTGTGCATAGAAGACCAGCAGCGCGGCGATGCCCGGCAGCCGCCACCAGACGAAGTCCCGGGCTGCCTCGGCGACGTCCGCCGCGATGCCGAAGGGCGCGAGCAGGTAGGCCACGCCCAGGGTCGGAAGGAACAGGACGGCGCTCGCCGCCAGCGCAACACGGAGCGCCTGCCAGTAGAGCCGCCGCGCGCGCAGCGGATCCCTCGCGCCGAGGGCCTGGCTGATCAGCGGGTCGGCGCCCATCAGCGTCCCGATGCCGACGATGCACATCGTGAACACCACCGCGTTGCCGAGCGCCACGCCGGCGAGCTGCACCGCCCCGGCCCGTCCCACCACCGCGGTGTCCACCAGCCCCATCAGCGCCTGTCCGGCCTGGGCGAGGGCCAGCGGCAGCGCGAGGCGAAGCAGGATGCGCAGCTCGTCCGCCGAGCGTGCGGGGATGGGGGAGGAAGCGGACATGAGGACGCGGGCGACTCATACTTGCAGCGGCCCACGCCGCGCCGCCACACTGCGCCGTCTCGTGAGCGCATCCGCGATCGATTTCTGGTTCGACCTGGCCAGCCCCTACTCGGCGCTCGCGGCCCTGCGCATCGCCGGTATCACGCGCGGCCTGGAGGTTCGCTGGCACCCCTTCCTCCTCGGGCCCATCTTCCAGGCGCAGGGCTGGAACGACTCTCCGTTCAACCTCTTTCCGGCCAAGGGCCGCTGGATGTGGCGCGACGTCCCGCGCCGCGCCGCCCGCAGCGGTGCCGCCTTCCGGCAGCCGAGCCGGTTCCCGCGGCACTCGGTGCTCGCCAGCCGGGTGGCCCTCGTCGCGCTCGACGAGGGATGGGGAGAGGACTGCGTCCGTGCCACCTACCGCGCCGAGTTCGAGGCGGACGCCGACATCGCCGACCCGGCGGTGATGACGGGCGTCGTGGCCGCGCTGGGCCGGGACGGCGGGGCCGCGGTCACCCGGGCGACGAGCCAGCCCATCAAGGACGCGCTCCGGGCGAGCACCGACCAGGCCGCACGCCTGGGCATCTTCGGCGCCCCGACCTTCCTGGTGGAGAACGAGCTCTTCTGGGGCGACGATCGGCTGGACGACGCCGTCGCCTGGGCGCGGGGAGCGCGGAACGTCTCCGCGCGGTCAGGCTGAGAACGAGGGGGCGATGCGCGGCCCGAAAAGCACGGCCCGGAAGGTCCTGATCTGCGCGGCGGGGGCGGTGGCGATCTGGTTCCTCACCATCGCGGTGGGGTTCTCGCCCCGCCGGAACCTGCCGGACACGGCGGGGAAGCTCCTGTTCGAGGTGGTGTGGCTGACCTTCCCCGGCCTGGTGGTGGGGGCCTTCTGGGCCTCCCGGGGGCCGGAGGGACGGTTCCCGCTCTTCACCGGCGTGGTCACCGCCGCGGCGCTCGTCTGGTCGGCGCACGACTTCGACATCCAGGCGGACCCGCTGGCGGCGCTGACCATCGTCTTCGCACCGCTGATGGTGGCCGGCGTGGCGCTCGGCGGCATCCTCGTCACCCTCGGGGTGGCCTACCTCCGGCGCCGGGGCGGACGGTCCGACGCTTCACCTTGACCCTCCTCGTACAGTCCACCTACAAGACCGCGGCTTGCTTCCTCGACACCGCGAGGTCCCCATGCGCTCTGCACTGGCCGCAGTGTTCATCAGCTGTGCCCTCGTTCTGGTCGGCTGCGAGAAGAAGGCTTCCGCTCCGGCTGCACCCTCCGGGGGCACCGCCCCGGGCGGGACGCCGGGCGTCACCGGGGACACCATCCTGCTCGGCGAGGTGGGCTCGCTCACCGGTTCCGAGGCGACGTTCGGAATCTCCACCCGCAACGCCATCGAGCTGGCCATCAACCAGGTGAACGCCGCCGGCGGGGTGAAGGGCAAGAAGATCGAGATCCGGGTCTACGACAACCAGAGCAAGCCCGAGGAGGCGGCGCAGGCCGCCAACCGGCTCATCAACCAGGACAACGTCCTGCTGATCCTCGGCGAGGTGGCGAGCAGCAACTCCATCGCCATGGCCGAGAAGGCGCAGCCGGCCAAGGTGCCGATGATCTCCAACGCCTCCACCAACCCCAAGGTGACGGACATCGGCGACTACATCTTCCGCGTCTGCTTCATCGACCCGTTCCAGGGGTACGTGATGGCGAAGTTCGCCCACGACAACCTCAAGCTCAACAAGGTGGCGGTCCTGCGCGATCTCGGCTCGGCCTACAGCCAGGGGCTGGCCGACGTCTTCGAGCGCAAGTTCACCGAGATGGGCGGGAAGATCGTCGCCCGCGAGACCTACACCAAGGGCAGCACCGACTTCCGGAGCCAGCTCACCGCCATCAAGCGCGAGTCGCCCGACGCGATCTACATCCCGGGCTACTACAACGACATCGGGATCATCGCCCGGCAGGCCCGCGAGCTGGGCATCACCGCCACGCTGATGGGCGGGGACGGCTGGGACAGCGAGAAGCTGTTCGAGCTCGGCGGCTCGGCGGTGGAGGGCAGCTACTTCAGCAACCACTACAGCCCGGACGACCCGAGCCCGCGAGTCAAGAAGTTCATCGCCGACTACAAGGCCGCCTACGGCTCGGTGCCCGACTCGCTCGCCGCGCTCGGCTACGACGCGGCGATGGTGGCGGTGGACGCGATCAAGCGCGCCCCCAGCTTCGACCGCGCGGCGATCCGGGACGCCATCGCGCAGACGAAGAACTTTCATGGGGTGACCGGAACCATCACCCTGGACGAGAAGCGAAACGCCACCAAGTCCGCGGTGGTCCTCGAGGTCGGCAAGGGCAAGACGAAGTACGTGGACACGATCGCCCCCTGATGTCGGACTTCGCGCAGCACCTCATCAACGGGACCGCCGCCGGCACCATCTACGCCCTGGTGGCTCTGGGTTACACGATGGTCTACGGGGTGCTGAAGCTCATCAACTTCGCCCACGGCGACGTGATGATGGTGGGCACGTTCATGGGCTATGCGGTGGCCCAGAAGCTCGGGTACGAGCACCAGAGCTCGCTGTGGGGCGTGCTGCTCATCTTCCTCGTGGCGATGGCCGGATGTGCGCTGCTGGGGTTCATCATCGAGCGATTTGCCTACCGGCCGCTGCGGGACAAGCCGCGGCTCACCGCGCTCATCACCGCGATCGGCATCTCCTTCACCCTGTCCTACGGGTTTCAGCTGGACTTCGGCCCCCTGCCGGGCGCCGCGCCGCGGGCCTTCCCCGAGATCATCACCCCCAAGGAGTGGCTGATCGTCGGTGACCGGGCAGTGGTCATCTGGAACTGGCAGGTCATCAGCCTGGCCATCGCCATCGGGCTGATGCTGGTGCTGCAGGGTCTGGTGTACCGGACCCGCTTCGGCCGGGCGATGCGCGCCGTGTCCTTCGACCATCGGACCGCGGCGCTGATGGGCATCCCGGTGGACCGGATCATCGCCCTCACCTTCATGCTGGGGAGCGCGCTGGCGGCAGGTGCGGGCATCCTCTACGCCATCAAGGACACCGCCGTTCAGCCGCTGATGGGCCTCTACGTGGGGCTGAAGGCCTTCGTCGCCGCCGTCATCGGAGGCATCGGCAACGTGCCGGGTGCCGTGGTGGGTGGGCTCCTCCTCGGCCTGGTCGAGGAGTTCGTCGTCGGCTACTCCTCGAGTAGCTGGCGTGACGCGGTGGCCTTCGGCTTCCTGATCGTCGTCCTGCTGGTGCGGCCGGGCGGGCTGTTCGGCAGCGTCGCGGCGGAGAAGGTGTAGCGCATGCCGGCCTGGTTTCGCGGGGTCCTGCCGGTGCTCATCGCGATCGCGGTGCTCGCGGTGGTACAGCTGCTGATGGGTGACCTGCCGTTCTTCGTCTACCTGGCGTCGATCGTCGGGGTGAACGTCATCCTCGCGGTGTCGCTGAACATCGTGAACGGGATGACCGGCCAGTTCTCCATCGGTCATGCCGGGTTCATGGCGGTTGGCGCGTACACCGCCGGCAAGCTCAGCCTGCTCATCAAGGACGTGGCCATCACCGGGCTGCCGGGAGTGGTGTCCGACCAGGTGCAGTTCTTGGGGACGTTGCTGGCCGGGGGCATCGCCGCGGCGGTGTGCGGCTTCATCGTTGGCCTGCCCTCGCTCCGGCTCCGGGGCGACTACCTGGCCATCGTGACCCTGGGCTTCGGGGAGATCATCCGCGTCATCGTCCAGAACCTCGACGCCTTCGGCCGGGCGCTGGGCCTGTCCGGCATCCCGCAGACCTCGAGCCTGTTCGCGGTGTGGTTCTGCGTGTTCCTGGTGGTACTCGTCTCGCGGCGCATCGTGGGCAGCACCCACGGACGGAGCCTGTGGGCCATCCGCGAGGACGAGGTTGCCGCCGAGGCGATGGGGGTCGACACCACCAGCTACAAGGTCCGGGC
>CAZDSB010000657.1:0-2850 GCA_964507515.1 uncultured Myxococcaceae bacterium | reverse complement strand
CCATCATCTTTCCGCACTTCTCGCAGTTGACGTCCGTCGGGATCTCCTCCCGCTTGACGTCGCGCATCTCCTGCTCGGCCTTCGCCAGCGTCGCCTGGAACGGGCCATAGAAGTCGCGCAGCACCCGGCGCCAGTCCGCCTCGCCTTCGGAGATCTGGTCGAGCTGCTCCTCCATCCCCGCGGTGAAGGTGACGTCCATCTCCGACGGAAAGTGCTTCACCAGCTCCTCGGTGGTGATCTTCCCCAGCTCGGTCGGATGGAAGCGCCCCTCGATCTTCTCCACGTACTTCTTGTCCTGGATGACCGAGAGGATGGAGGCATAGGTCGACGGCCGGCCGATGCCGTCCTCCTCCAGCTCCTTCACCAGCGAGGCCTCGGTGAACCGCGGTGGCGGCTGGGTGAAGTGCTGCTCGGAGACGAGCCCCTGCCCCACGAGCTTCAGCCGGTCGCCCTCCGCGAGCTCGGGCAGCTGCACGTTGGCGTCGTCGGTCCTCGCCTCGTCGCCGGCCTTCTCCTTGTCCGCCTCCTCCTCGGTGGTCGGCGCCATGCCGTACACCGCGAGGTAGCCGGCGAACTTGAGGATCGACCCGGCGGCGCGGAACGTCGCCCGCCCGGCGGAGATCTCGACCGTCGTCTGGTCGTAGACCGCAGGCTTCATCTGGCACGCCACGAAGCGGTTCCAGATGAGCTCGTAGAGGCGCGCCATGTCCGGCTCGAGGAAGGGTCGCACCCGGTCCGGCGTCCACTCCATCGACACCGGGCGGATCGCCTCGTGCGCGTCCTGCGCGCTCTTCCGGCTCTTGTAGACCATCGGCTCGTCGGGGAGCGCGTCCTTGCCGTAGGTCTCGGCGATGTGCTCGCGCGCGGCCTTCACCGCATCGTCCGAGAGTCGCACCGAGTCGGTCCGCATGTAGGTGATGAGCGCGGTCTGTCCCTCGTCACCGAGCTCCACGCCCTCGTACAGCCGCTGGGCGAGGGTCATCGTCTTCTTCGCAGTGAAGTGGAGACGGTTCGCCGCCTCCTGCTGGAGCTTGCTGGTGATGAATGGGGCGGGCGCATTCCGGCGGCGCTCGCGGCGCTCCACTGTCTCGACCCGGTAGTCGGCTTTCCGCAGCTCCTCCAGGAGGGCATCGGCGGTCGCCTTGTCGGAGACCTCGGCCTTCTTGCCGTCGAGCTTCGCGAGCCGCGCACGGAACGGCGGCGGCGACTTCCCCTCCAGCTCCGCCTCGAGCGTCCAGTACTCCACCGGGACGAAGGCCTTGATCTCCCGCTCGCGCTCGACGATCAGCCGCACCGCGACCGACTGCACCCGACCCGCGGAGAGACCGCGCCGCACCTTCTTCCAGAGCAGCGGACTGATCTGGTACCCCACCAGCCGATCGAGGATCCGCCGGGTCTGCTGCGAGTCGTACATCTTTCGATCGAGCTTCTTCGGGTGGGCGATCGCCTCCTGGATCGCCTTCTTGGTGATCTCGTTGAAGAGCACCCGGACCGAGTTCGGGTGACGGAGCTCCTCGTTCAGGTGCCAGGCGATCGCCTCGCCCTCGCGATCGGGGTCGGTGGCGAGGAACACTTGCTCGGCGCCCGCCGCCGCCTTCTTCAGCTCGCCGAGCGCCTTCTCCTTGCTCGGAATGACGTGGTACTCGGGCTTGAAGTCGTGCTCCACGTCGATGCCCATCTTGCTCTTGGGCAGATCCTTCACGTGGCCCACCGACGCCTTCACCGCATAGCCGGTGCCCAGGTACTTCTTGATGGTCTTCGCCTTGGCCGGGGACTCCACCACCACGAGGTAGCGGCCGCCGCGGCGAGGACCGGGGGTGCCCGCGGCCTGAACCACGGCAAGGGTCCGCTTCTTCGCGGCGCCCTTCGCCGGAGCGGCCTTCCCGGCCTTCGGCGCCGGGGCGGACTTCCGGGCCAGAGGCTTCTTCGCCTTCTCGGCCGGGGCTGTCCCGGTGTCGGCCTTCTTGGTTCGTGTCGTCGGCATCTCTCTCCTCACACCCGTTGGTACCTTCGCTCGGGCCCCTGGATCACCAGACCCAGCAGCTCCAGCTCGCACAGCGCGCTCACCACTCCGCCGGGCTCCATCCCCGCGCGGTCTTCCAGCTCCTCGACGTCCCGCGGTTGCCGGTCGATCAGCCCGTACAGCTCGGCAGCCGCGGCCGAGAGGGCCGGCATGGACCCGGGTTCCATCGTTCCGGGTGGCGGCGGCGTCCCGTCGAGACCCACGGCTCGCAGCGCATCGAGCGGCTCGATGCAGAGTCGAGCGAGCCCGCGCGCCACCAGCAGGTTGCAGCCCAGCGCCGCCTCCGCCCACGCCTCCCCGGGACAGGCGAGGATGGGCCGGCCCTGGACACGGGCAGCGGCCACGGTGTGCATCGCACCGCTGCGCTTGCCCATCCGGAGCACCAGGACCGCATCGGATGCGCCGGAGATGAGTCTGTTTCGCCGGGGAAACGTCTGCTTGCTCGCACGGATTCCCGGAGGCAGCTCGCTGTATACGGCCCCTCCGCCGTCGAGGATGAGCGGCACCAGCCTCGCCTGCGCCGGGTCCACCGCGTCCAGCGCCGAGCCGAGAAACGCCCAGGTCTCGCCACCGACATCCAGGGCTCCGAGGTGGCACGAGCGGTCCACACCTGCCGCCGCGCCGGACACGACGCCCGCTCCGGCCGCCGCCACCGCCGCCGCGAACGTCCGGCTCCGGTGGAGGAAGCCCTGCTCGGGATGCCGCGTGCCCACCATCGCCAGCCGGCGCCGCGGGTGGCCGACGCTCCCCTGCATGAACAGGACGGGAGGTGCGTCTCGGACCTCGGCGAGGCGCTCGGGGTAGCCCGGATCGCCCGGGTGGAGCAC
>CAZDSB010000656.1:0-12461 GCA_964507515.1 uncultured Myxococcaceae bacterium | reverse complement strand
CTCGCGGATGCCCTTCGGATCGATGGTGAGGAAGAACAGCGGCTTCTGCGCCTCGCGCTTGTCGTTGAAGCTGGTCTTCCCCGTCGCTCCCTCGAAGTCCTTGATGGCCGCGAGCGCGTCGCGCACCGAGGCGCGGTCGAGCGACGCCGTCTGCTTGTCCAGGATCTGGCGGAGCATCCGCGCCGAGTCGTAGCCGACCGCATCCAGCAGCGTCGGCGTGCTGTCCTTGTACGCCTCGTTGAACAGCCGGACGAACCGCTTGGTCGCCTCGCGGCTGCTGTCCGCGTAGAAGCCGTCCACGAAGACGCTGCAGAGGACGAACTTCCCGCCTCGCTCCACCAGCTGCGGGATGCCGTCGCCGTTCTTCGGCGAGTTCCATCCGTTGCCGCCGAGGAGCGTCACCGTCCGGATGTCCTTCTTGCCGGTGGTCTTCTTGAGGTTCTCGATCTCTCGCGGGTCGCAGGTGTTGGTGATGATGTCCTCCACCGCGAGCGCCGGCGCCACCAGGCCGACGCGCTGCCACTCGTCGGGGATGAAGAGCGCCTCGAAGTCCACGATGGGGTCGAGCTTGCTCTTCGCCTTCTCCACCGCCTTGCGCCGGCGATAGCTGTCCTTCACGTCCTTCGTCACCTCCTGCACTTCCTCGAAGTAGTCGCGACGGTCCTCGAGGTAGTACCGGCCAACCAGCTTCTTGGCCTGGGTGGTGAAGGTCGTCTGGTCCGAGGTGTAGCTCTCTGCGCCGCGGACCGCTCCGCCCTGGGCGAGCACCTGGTCCCAGAAGTCGTTGGTCATCTCCACCCCGTACGGCGTGTTCGGGTAGAGCACCGCGAAGCTCTTGTAGCCCATGACCTTCGACGCCCAGTCCACCAGCGCCTGTGTCTGGGCCGAGTAGGTCAGCATGTTCCGGAAGACGAACGGGCCGATGTCGGTCACGTCCTCGCTCCGGGTGAGCGTGAGCAGCGGCAGCCCGAGATCCTGCGCGACCAGCGCCGCGCGCTTGCTGTCCTCGATGAACAGCGGGCCGATCGCCGCCACCGCGCCGTCGTTGAAGACCAGCTCCTCCACCGCCGTCGCGCTGCGGGTGCCGTCGCCCTGCGTGTCCTTCACCACCAGCTCGACGTCGCTGCCCTTCAGCCCCAGGCGGATGCCGCGCATCACCGCCTCGCCGAACGCCTTGTACTTGCCGGTGAGCGGCAGCAGGACGCCGACCGTCCGGCCACGGACCTGCCCCACCCGGTCGGCGCGCGCGAGCATCTCCTGCGCCTCGGCCGTGTAGGGGCTGTTCGGCGCGTTCGACAGCAGCGCCTGCAGGGTGGACTTGAGCCTCGGGATGTCGCGGGTGTGCTGGTAGACGCGCGCGAGCTTGAAGGTCAGCAGCGGCCAGGCGGGGTGGGTCGGGGACAGATCGGCCTGAACCCGCGCCACCTCCTCCGAGCCCACCGAGGCGTCCACCAGCTCGCCGACGTGCGCCAGCGCCCCGGCCCGCTCCTCGGGCGTCGTGGCCTGCTCGGTCTTCTGCAGCGCCATCTTCATCGCCTGGTCGTAGAGGCGAGCTCCCTCGGCGGCGCGGCGGAGAGCGTCCTCGAGCTGAGCGCGCTGCTCGGAGGGAAGCCGGTCCCGCAGCGGCAGCAGCGTCTGGTACGCGTCGCGGTAGCTCTTCAGCTCCAGCGCGGACAGCCCGAGCTTGAGCCGCGCGTCCTGCGCCTGCGGAAAGAGCGGGTTCTCGAAGAGCAGCTCGTTGAACTGCTTCCGGGCGTTCACGTAATCGCCCAGCTCGAAGGAGAGGACGCCGGCCCGGTACAGCGCCTCCTCGCCGGCGGTGGTGGCCGGGTACGCCTTGCGGAAGCTCAGGTACGTCTCCACCTGCTTCGGCTTGGGTTGCCCCTTCGCGGTCGCCTCCACCTGGGCGAGCGCCTGGTCCGCGCCGGGGTCCTTGCGGATCTCGGCGCTCGGCTTCCGCGGCGGAGCGCCCGGGAGGTCCGGCATCGGGGCCTGGCTGGCGCAGGCGACGAGCAGGGCGACCAGCACGGCCGCCGGGACACGGATACGGGTCATGGGAGGGTTGCTTTACCAGACCCGGGCCAGAGCGCGATTCAGGCCAGCCGCTGAGCGGCCTCCGTCACCTCGCGCACCCCGCCCTGGGCGTGGATCCGCTCCAGGAAGCGACTGAATGCATCCAGGGTACAGGCCGGACCGGGTGGTCCCAGGCGACAGACGGCGACGCCGTCGCGCTCGAGGAGGATCGTCTCACCCGCCTGCGCACGCTCGAGCAGCTCGGCGAAGCGCAGCGTGGCCTCGGCCTCGGGAACCCGGGTCAGCATGCTGGAGGGCTATCCTCCTCGTTCGCGTCTCCCGCAAGCCGCAGCGAGTCAATCCGGACTCGCTCGGTCCTCCATCGGGGCAGGGGCCCGGTGTACGGTGAGCCGGCAGGCGATGCCCAACCCCGCTGCGACGCGCCGGCACCATCGCTGGCTGCTGCTCGTCCCGTTCGGCTGGCAGGTCGCGCTCGCGCCGTGGGCCAACGGGGTCCAGTCCCGTCCGCTCGGGCTGCCATTTCCCATGGCCTGGCAGCTGGCGGGCGTCGTGCTGAGCACCGTCGTCATCGGTGCAGTGCTGGCGCTGGACCGCAGGACGGCCACGCCACCGGCGGACGGCGCGTGAGGTCCGGCGTCTCGCTGCTCCTCTGTGTCGGGATCGTGCTCGGGACCGTCCTCGGCGCGCTGGTCTACGGCCAGCGCCGCGCGCGGCAGCGGACGATGAGCGAGTGGGCCATCGGGAACCGGCGCCTGGGGACCTGGATCTTCTGGTTCCTGAACGCGGGCGAGATCTACACGACCTTCGCCGTGCTCGGGATCGCGGGCTATGCCTGGGCCTACGGAGCGCCGGCGTACCTCGCCCTGACCTCGGTCTCGCTCGCCTCGGCCGTGGGCTACTTGCTGATGCCGCGGATCTGGGCCGCCGGGCACCGGCACGGCCACCTGACACAGGCCGACTTCTTCGCCCACCGCTACAGGGCCCGCTGGCTGGGGGTGGTGGTTGCCCTCGCCGGCATCGCTGCGCTGGTGGTGTACGTGCAGATCCAGATCACCGCGCTCGCGCTCACGCTCCGGCTCACGCTGGGAGCCACGCTCGACCCCGTGCAGTCTGCGCTCCTCGCAGCCGCGGTGATGCTCGCCTTCGTGTACCTCGCCGGCCTCCGCTCGGCGGCGTTCGCCGCAGGAGTGAAGGACGTGGGGATGATCGCCCTGGTCGTCGGGCTGAGCCTCACCGTCTCGCAGAAGGTCGGCGCATCCTCGATGCTCGACGTCTACCGGCGCGTCCAGGAGCTCGCCCCGGGAATCGGAGCCCTTCCCGGTCTCCGGCCCGAGGCCGGTTTGACCACCACCTGGCTGGTCACCTCGGCGCTGAACGTGGCGCTCGGGACGTGGATCTTCCCGCACACCTTCCAGCTCATCTACTCGGCGCGCGACGAGTCGGCGATTCGACGCAACGCCGTGTGGCAGCCTCTGTACTCGCTCTCCTACTTCTTCATCATCCTGCTGGGTTTCGCGGCGCGGCTGGCCGGCACCCGCCCCGACCGCGGAGATCCGAACGCGGTGATGCTCCAGCTGGTCGCCGACCTGTACCCGCCCTGGACCGCCGGGCTGCTCGCCGGAACGGTGTGCCTGCTCGCGCTCGTGCCGGGGTCGATCCTGCTCCTCGTCGCCTCCTCCATCTTCGGCCGGAACGTCGTCCAGCCGATGCGGGCCGGGCTCTCCGACCGCCAGGTCCTGTGGGTCTCGCGCGGCGCGATGGTCATGTTCGCCGGGATCGCGGTCTGGCTCTCGAGCACGCGACATCGGTCGCTGGTGGAGATCGGCCTCTCGGCGTACGCGGCCATCGGGATGCTCGCCCCGGGCGTCTTCCTCGGGCTGGTGTGGCCGCGGGCCAACGCGACCGGCGTGCTGGCCGGCATCGTCGCCGGATACGTGGCGCTGCTGGCCCCGGGCGCAGACCACTGGTGGTCGCGCGCGATGCCGGGCTGGGACCGGGGGCTGCTGGCGATGGCGGTGAACGCGGCGGTGGTCGTGGCCGTCTGTCTCGTCGTCCCAGGCCGCGCACCGGTCTCCGTGGAGCGCTGAGCCCGGCGGCTCGGACCGCTCAGCGGTTCAGCGTGTACTTCATGATCCGGCCGTGCGGTCCCTCGCGGTCTCGCTCGAGCATGTACACGTCACCGGCGGGACCGGCGCGACGCCGGGTGATCGCCCCGAGGGTCGCGAGGTCCTCCGCGTCGAGCACGAGGGCTCCCACCCGCGCGTGCGCTCCCAGGTGAGCTGCGCTGGTCGCGCCGACGATGGCCGCCGCCACGCCCGGCCTGTCGAGCATCGCCCGCGTGGCCACGGTGGCGATGTCGCAGCCGTGGCGGTCCGCGATCCGCCGCACCGCCCCGAGGAGCTCCTGGAAGAGTGGCCAGCCTCCGAACTCGTCGATCATCAGCCGGTACTTCACCAGCGAGCGATTCCCGAGCGGCTCGGCGGGCGACGGTCGCCCGAGCCAGCGATCCGACAGGAACCCTCCGGCCACCGTCCCGTACGCGAGGAGCGCGATGCCTCGCGCCCGGCAGAGGTCCGCCACGCCGCGCTCGGGCCGGTCATCGAGCAGCGAGTACTGCAGCTGGTGCGTGAGGACCGGTACTCCCGCATCCAGGAACTCGCGGAGCTGCGCCGTGTCGAAGTTCGTCAGCCCGATCCCGTCGACCTTCCCCGCGCGTCGCAGCCGCTCCAGCTCGAGCGCCACCTCCACGTGGCGCGGAACGGTGCAGTCCCACCAGTGGAGCTGCACCAGGTCCAGCCGCTCGACACCGAGCCTCCGGAGCGAACGATCGACGATGCGCTCGACGTACGCGCGGTCCACCGTGGGCAGCTGATCGAGATCCGGCACGAGCTTGGTGTGGACGCGCAGCCGGGCCGCGTGCCCCGGATACGCCCGGCGGAACCTGCCGATGAGCTCCTCGACGCCGGTGTAGATGTCGGCGCAGTCGAAGGTGGTGATGCCCGCGTCGACGAAGGCTGCCATGTCACGGAGCGCCTGGTCCGGATCGACCTCGCCGTGGTCTCCGGCCAGGTGCCAGCCGCCCTTGATCAGCCGCGAGATCGAGACGCCCGGAGCGAGCTCCACCCGCGGGATCACGGCGTTCCCGGCAGCGGCACGGCGGTGGTGTCGGCGTGCCGGAAGCGACGGCGGCCGGTCCGGGTGATCCGGAAGCGCGAGGGGCAGTTGGGGTCTGGACAGGCGATCTCGGCGTCGGTGGACATCCAGTCGTTCGGATCGCTCACTCGCTGCTTCGCCGCCAGGAAGGGCAGCACCGTCGCGAGCGAGTAGATCGAGAACCCCTGCCCCGGCGGAAGCCGCAGCGTCTCGCCCTCGAGCGTGAAGTGATCGCCAGGGCGCGCGCCGCACCACAGCTTCGCGCCGGGCGGGGCGACGACCTCCACCTTCAGGTCGTACAGCTCGAAGTCACCCGCTCCGGAAGCGTCGCTCATCCGACGGACTTGGCCACAGCCTGCCACGAGATTCCAGAAGAGCCCCGTGCCCCCCGGCGGAAGGCCCCGAAGACCGAGCAACGAGAAGTCCCGCACCGCATCGGGTCACGAGGTGCTCTACTGCCGGCACCAGGGCGTCGGGGACGGGCAACGTCGTCGGGGGCCGACCGGATGGCACGGACGTGGGTCGCAGTGCTGTGTTTGGCCGGACTGGTGGAGGCCTGCTCCTCCAAGCCGACCGTTCCCGAACCTTCCGGTACGGTGTCTCCATCGGGGCTCACGGTTCTGCAGGACACACCGAACAGCCTCGTCCTCCGGTGGACGGCTCCGACCGCTCCCTTCGACAGCTACATCATCGAGGTCTCGGATGTCGTTCATCCCTATCAGCAGGTGGGGGACCCGTTTCCCAGCAGCTGGACCGGGCTGCGCCTGAGCACCCAGAACCCGTTCCCCGAGATGATCCATCTGTATTTCCGGCTGACCGCCATCTCGGGAGGAAAGCCGCTCGGACCGGCGGCCACTGCTGACTTCCTCGAGCCGCTCCGGGACCTCGGCGCCGCCGTCACGTATGGCGACGGGGGCATCGTCGTGAGCTGGGTGACCCAGTCGACCGTCGCGGACCGGATCGAGATCAGCCGGCGGAGCTTCCGCTTACCGGACGGTCCGGGGACATCTCCGCCCTCGGTCGTATCCGTGCCTCTCACCCCGTCGACCTGGGTCGACACCGCGCTCGACGAGGCGACGTCGTACCAGTACGTGCTCACGCTTCGCGCGGGCCCGAACAGCGGCTCGCCGGTGACCGCGACGACCGCGACACCCCTGCTCCCTCCCCTAAATCTCGCCCTCACTCCGCGCGGGGGAGGCGTGGACCTGCGCTGGACGAACCAGAGCACCGCAGCGACGAGAATCACGATCCTGCGCTTCGCGGGCCTCGTGGGCGGAGCCGGCGGACCGATCGCGAGCCTCGCCCCCGACGCGGGGAGCTACCGGGACGTTCCTCCCGTGCCCGGGCTGTACACCTACTCGGTCGAGACGCACCGACAGGGCTACGAATCCGCCGGGATCAGCAACAGCGGCCTGGCTCCGCCGAACGGTGCGCTCCGCTTCGACGGCAACGTGCTGCCCGTCGAGCAGGGGATCGAAGCGGTGCGCAACAAGGCCGGCGAGTGGACGGTCTGCGGTTCCGATGGCGTGGTGGATCTCTCCGGGCATCGGCCGTCCTTCCCGCCGAGCGGATACTTCGGTCCGCCGTGCGTCATGCTCGATCCATCCGACCAGCCGCATCACCTGTTCGAAGACTTCGTCGACGCGGGGACTGCTCTGAGCGTGTCTCAGGCCTGGTTCGACGGGTCACAGTGGCAGACCGAGGAGATCGTCAGCGGCACCGGCGTCGGAGGCCCCTGGCTCGCGCTGGACTCCAGGGGGGAAGCCCATGCCGTGTGGCAGATCTACGACGAGAACAACCAGCCGGTGTCCTTCCACTACGCGCACCGAACGGCTGCCGGGTGGATTCAAGAGCCCGTGGCGATCACCCCGGTCGGCCGCGAGTTCCCGATGGACATGCAGGTCGGCGGTGACGGCGTCGTGCACGTCGTGACGGGCCCGACGCTCGCTCATCTCGAGCGAGCGACCGATGCGGGCTGGAGACGCGAGGCCCTGCCCGTGACCTGGGGGGCCACGGAGCAGCCGGCCGCGGTGCATCTCCGGACCCTGCAAGGCTCCAATCTGCTCCTGGCGTTCGTCTGGGACGACTGGACGAAGGCCGGGGACCGCCTGGAGGTCCTCACCCGGGTCGATGGCTCCTGGTCGGGCCCGGAGGTCGTCGCCACCCGCGACCTCGACACCACGTACAAGGAGTTCCGGGCGGCAGTCGACCCGACCAGCGGTCGCACGGGGTTGACCTTCTCGATTCCGGATGTGGCCTTCACGCCCGGAGCCCCTTCGCTCTACGTCCGTACCGACGGAGGCTGGTCGACGACGGCCATCGGAGACGACAACACCGTGGTGATGGGCCTGGCGTTCGATCCGGACGGTGGAATCCACGGGCTCGAGTACCTCGGCCAGTTCGATGCGACCTTCGACGAGGTGCCCTGAACCAGTCACGAATTCTCGCGACAGCACGAGAACTCGTGACTGGCGCGGTGCCATAGGTAATTGAAATCACACGATTGTCTCGTCTCGCGCTCCCGGCACACCGGATGCCTTGGTGGACCGCCCATGGACGCTCCGAGACGTGACGTCGCCACGTGGCTCACGCTGCCACTGCTGCTCTGCGCGTGTGCTTCAGGATCCCCGCCCCCCAAGGGAAACGCACCCGCCCCGAGGCGCATCGCGCTGGCCGTGGCCGACCGGAACGAACGTCCCGTGCTCACGGAGGTCATGGGCACGGTCCGGGCGACGCGCAGCGCGACCATCGCTCCGCTGATCAGCGGCACGGTCACGGAAGTTCGCGTCGGTCTCGGAAGCGCGGTGCGGGCGGGCGACGTGCTGGTGACCCTCTCCGCCCGCGAGGTCGAGGCGCGGCTCGAGCAGACGCGGGCAGTGTCCCAGCAGGCCGCGCGCGACCGCGCACGGGCAACGAACCTCGTGGGACAGGGAGCAATCTCGGTGGCGGAGTACGAGACCGCGATGTCGCAGTGGAGCGTCGCGCAGGCCCGGCAGGCCGAGGCAAGCTCCATCGCCGAGCGGAGAATCCTCCGGGCACCCTTCACGGGCGTCATCACCTCGAAGCTCGCCAGCGTCGGGGACACGGCCCTGCCCGGGCAGGCGCTGCTGGTGCTCGAGGCCCGCTCTGCGCTCCGCCTCGAGGCCCAGGTTCCCGAGACGATCGGGCAGAGCCTGAAGGTCGGCGACACGGTCCCGGTCCAGGTCGAGGGATTCGATCGAGAACTCGAGGGGCGGCTCGCCGAGATCCAGCCGGCTTCCGATGCGCTGAGCCGGACCCGGCTGTTCAAGATCGATCTGCCCGACGCGCCGGGCCTCCGCTCGGGTCGGTTCGGGCGGGCGCTCCTGGCCGGCGGCCAGTCGGTCACCGTCACCGTTCCCTCGGAGGCGCTCGTCCGTCACGGCCAGCTGGAGAGCGTGTTCATCGTCGAGTCCGGAGCCGCACGCATCCGTCTGGTTCGGTCTGGCCGGGAGCGAGACGGACGCGTGGAGATCTCCTCGGGCCTTGCCGGGGGCGAGACCCTCGCCGCGGCTGGAGTCGGCCTCGTCGACGGCGAGCGCGTGGAGGAAGTCCGATGAACCGCTCGGCTCGCCCGGGTCTGGCCGGAACCCTCGCCCGCGCCTTCATCGGCTCGAAGCTGACCCCCCTGGTCGTCGTCGGCTCGATCCTCCTCGGAGTGGTGGCGATCGTGATCCTGCCCCGGGAGGAGGAGCCGCAGATCAAGGTTCCCGTGTTCGACCTGCTCGTCGCCATGCCGGGAGCGAGCGCGGCGGAGGTGGAGGTACGGGTCTCCGCGCCGCTGGAGCGCCTGGCGTGGGAGGTCCCCGGAGTCGAGTACGTCCACTCCACGAGTCAGGCCGGGCGCGCCCTGGTCGTGGTGACCTTCCACGTCGGCGACGATCCCGAGCGGTCGCTGGTCAAGCTCCACCGGAAGCTCGAGGCCAACGCCGATCGGATGCCGGCCGGCGCCTCCCCGCCGCTCGTGAAGGTCCGCTCCATCGACGACGTTCCCATCCTCGCGCTGACCTTCCATTCCAGCCGCGAGGATCACCTGGCGCTCCGCCGGGTGGCCGCGGAGGTCGAGGCGGAGATCAAGCACGTCGCCGACGTCTCGGGCACCTCGCTGCTCGGGGGGTACCGGCGACAGGTCCGGATCCAGCTCGATCCCGCCGCGCTCGCCGCCCGCGGCCTCGGGGCGCTCGATGTCCTGAGATCCCTCGGCCCCGCCGATCGCCAGGAGGTCGCCGGCGCGCTCACCACCGGAGACCGGGAGGTCGTCGTGCAGACCGGCGCCTTCTTCACCACCACCGGGGAGCTCGATTCGGCGGTGGTGGGGGTGCACGGAGGCAGGCCGGTCCATCTCTGGGAGGTGGCGGCCGTCCTCGACGGCTGGGAGGAGCCGACGCAGTACGTCTTCTTCGGCACCGGTGCGGGGACCGCTGGTGGTCTCCTGCCGGAGGAGCCGGCAGTCACCCTCGCGATCTCCAAGCGCCCCGGGAGCAACGCCACCGCCGTGGCGCAGGCCGTCCTCTCACAGGTCGAGGGCCTGAAGGGGCGCGCGATCCCCGGCGACATCGAGGTCACGGTCACCCGGAACTACGGGGCGTCGGCGGCCGAGAAGTCCAACGAGCTCCTCTTTCACATGGCGCTCTCGGTGGTGGGCGTCTCGCTGCTCGTCCTGTTCATGCTCGGCTGGCGCGAGTCGGCCGTCGTCGCGGTCGCCATCCCCACGACCCTCGCGCTGCTGCTCGTCGTCTTCCACCTGGTGGGCTACACGATCAACCGGATCACGCTCTTCGCGCTGATCTTCTCGATCGGGATCCTCGTCGACGACGCGATCGTGGTCGTGGAGAACGTCGTCCGGCACCGCGAGCTCGAGAAGTCGAGAAGCGTCTCGCTCCGGGAGATCGCCATCCGCGCCGTGGCCGAGGTGGGCAACCCCACGGTGCTCGCGACCCTCACGGTCATCGCCGCGATCCTGCCGATGGCGTTCGTGGGCGGGATGAGCGGCCCCTACCTCCGCCCCATCCCGACGCTCTCCGCCGGAGCGATGGTGTTCTCGCTGCTGGTCGCGTTCGTGGTGACCCCCTGGGCCGCGGTGCGGATCCTCGGACGTGGACCGGGCCACGACACCTCGAAACATGCCGGCGAGAACCGGGCGACGCGCGCGTACCGCTGGCTCATGTCGCGCCTGGTGGGCCGTTCACGCTGGCGCGTCGGTTTCCTCGGGCTGACGGCGCTCCTTCTCCTCGGAGCGATGGCCTTCGTCCCTCTCGGGTGGGTCAAGGTGAAGATGCTGCCCTACGACAACAAGAGCGAGCTGGAGGTCGTCCTCGACATGCCGGAGGACAGCTCCCTCGAGCGGACCGCGCAGATGGCGCGGGAGATCGCAGCGGTCCTTCGACAGGAGAAGGAGGTCACGAACTACCAGATCTACGTCGGCACCGCCGCGCCGCATGGCTTCAACGGGCTGATGCGCCACTACGACCTCCGCCGCGGCGCCAGCCTGGCGGAGGTGCAGATCAACCTGCTTCCCAGGGACCGGCGCTCGGTGCAGAGCCACGGCTTCGCGCTCCGGATCCGTCCCGCCGTGGCGGCGATCGCCGCTCGTCACAGCGCGCGCATCGCGGTGGCGGAGGTCCCGCCGGGGCCTCCGGTGATGCAGTCGCTGGTCGCCGAGGTGTACGGACCGGACGCAGGCGCGCGCGAGCGCCTCGCGGGAAGCATGCGCGCCATCTTCTCGGCGACGCCAGGCGTCGTGGACCTGGGTGGGTCCGCGGAGGCGCCTCGCCCCAAGGAGGTCCTGCGCGTCGACAAGGAGAAGGCGGCGCTCCATGGCATCGACGCCGAGTCGGTCGCGCGGACCCTCCACCTCGCCCTGGGTGGAGAGACGATCGGACGGCTGCATTTGGCGCATGAGCAGGAGTCGGTCGACGTCGTGGTCGACGTTCCCCGCACGGAGCGGACCGGGGTCACCGACCTCCTCGCCCTCCGGCTCCCGGACGCAGCGAGGCAGGCACTCGTTCCGCTGGGCGAGCTCGTCCGGGTGGAGAGCACCGTCGAGGACCGGAGCATCCACCACAAGAACCTCCTGCCCGTCACCTACGTCACCGCCGACGTCGCCGGGGCCGCGGAGAGTCCGGCCTACGCCATCCTGGAGATGAACCAGGTGATCGCCCGGCTTCCGGAGCCGGTCGCCGTCTACAACTCCACCCAGCCACCGAGCGATGACCGCCCCGCGATCAAGTGGGACGGCGAGTGGCACCTGACGCTCGAGCTGTTCCGGGACCTGGGTGCCGCGTTCGTGGTGGTCCTGCTCCTCATCTATGGACTGCTCGTGGGCTGGTTCCGCTCCTTCACCATCCCGCTGGTGGTCATGGCACCCATCCCCTTCTCGCTGGTGGGCATCCTCCCGGCCCACGCGGCGCTGGGCGCGAACTTCACCGCCCCGTCGCTGATCGGTTTCATGGCTGGCGCAGGAATCGTGGTGCGGAACTCGATCATCCTCGTGGACTTCGCCGAGGACGGGATCCGCCGCGGGCTGACGGTCGCCCAGGCGGTCGTCGAGGCGGGCGCCGTCCGCTTCCGGCCGATGCTGCTCACCGCGCTCGCGGTCAGCATCGGGGCGGCGGTGATCCTCTTCGATCCGATCTTCCAGGGGCTGGCGATCTCCCTCGCGGCCGGAGAGGTCGCTTCGCTGCTCATCAGCAGGATGGCGGTGCCGGTGCTCTACGAGAGGATCCGGAAGCGCGAGCTCCGGGCCGTGGAGCCGGAAGAGCCCGATGACGGAGAAGGCCCCACACCGGTGATCGCGAACGCCGGCTGACGATCTCGATCGGGACAACCGGAGCGCATCCCGGCGCGGCGGAGTGCTCACGTCTGGCGGAAACGGTGCGCGTGCGGCTGGCTCACCGGGATCCGCTCCGGGTGGTCCTTCAGCACGATCTCCAGGCCCCCGCTGCCGACCTTCCGGACTGAGAGGATGGCGCGGAGGTTGACCACGTAGCTGCGGTGCACCCGCCAGAACGCGTCGGGATCCAGCTCGTCGGCCAGCTGCTTCAGCGGACGGCTGACGAGGTGCTCGCCCTGGCGGGTGACCGCGGCCGTGTACTTGTGGTCCGACCGGAAGAAGAGGATCTCGTCGGTGGTGACGAACCGGAGCTCCTTGCCCTCGAGTACGCTGATCCACCGGAGGTGACGGCGGCTCTCCAGCGCCTGCCGCAACCCCGCGAGCACCGGCTCGAGCACCGCCGGGGTCTCACCCATCCGCGCCT
>CAZDSB010000655.1:0-4300 GCA_964507515.1 uncultured Myxococcaceae bacterium | reverse complement strand
TCCTCCGGCCGCGCCAGATCATCAGCAGGGCCAGGGCTAGGCCGATGCCGCAAGCAACGATGATCTGCCAATCGCGGAGTGACATGCCTCGGTGATCCCGGCGGCCTCGGGATTCTCGGTTCTTGCCGAGCACAGAGCGTGCCGCGCTGCAGCTCCGGTAAACCGGCGTTCTTGCGCCTGAGAAGCGGCGTCACTGCGGGACCGTGCCGGACGTGGAGCGTGCGCAGACTGCACACCGTGCAAGCCGTTGCACAGGTCGTGGACGGTCCCAAGGTCTACGGACGCCAGGCCACGACCTCGGCGTGGAGCTTGCTCGGATTGTACTGATGCCACGCTGCCAATGGCCGTCCCCTCGCATCGAAGGCAAGGCTGGGCGTGAAGATGAACGTCGAGCCGGGTCCCTCCCGAAGCGGGCCGTACGGGTCCCGCCACTGCTCTTCATCCCAGAGTTCGAGCGTCAAGGTGCTGCTGGCCGAGAGGTAGAGCAGGGCCACCCCTCCGTCCGGAGTCGTCGACATCGCTCCCTGGGCTCGGTCGAGGGTGAAGAAATCGGAGTTGAAGGGGTCGTATCGGCCTCGCGGTGTGCCCAGAGTCGTCCAGCTTGCGCCCTCCCACCGGAGCACGGAGAGCGACGCGTTCTCGCTCATGAAGGCGACGACCGGTCGGGAGAGACCATCGATGACCAAGTCCACCAAGTGCCTGGGAGGGTAGAGCGTGCCGCCGTCCCATGGCTCCGCCGGAAGGTCTCCGCCGAGCTGTCTCCATTCGCCTCCCTCACTCTTTATGACCCGGACGAACCAGCCGTCGGCCTCGAGGTGCTCGACGGCGAGGTACGGCGTCCCGTTCGGGTCGAGCGTGGCCCGGACCGCCGTGGGATCGACCGGGAGGGCGGGCCCGGCCAGCTCCCAGATGCCACCGTCGAGGATGCGTAGCGGTGACTGCCGGTCAAGAGAGCCGACAGCGACGAGACCCGAAGCAGTGGCCAACCGTGGAAACAGGAATTGGGGACCACCGTCGACCAGCTCCATCGAGGGCTCCGGAAACCGTTCGATCCGGGCATGGGGGGAGTCGTCGAAGGCTGCCCAGATAGCGCCGGTGCTCGTCACCGCCAGGGAAGGGTGCACGGCAAACTCTCCGGTCTCGATCGTCGCGCTCTGCCAGTCCCCGGCATCCCAGCGACTCAGGGTGACCAGAACGGCCTCGTTGGGAGCGTTGACGAACGTCGAAAGCATCAAGGGAGTGCCATCGCTCGAAAACCCGACAGCCACGTCATTTCCGCCCCCGGTGCCAATGGCAGCCGCCCAGATGGGCTGTCCATAGGGTTGAATCGTGGGAACCCGTCGGTCGAGCGTCCAGCTCACCTCTCCGCTGGCCGAAAATCCGTGCCAGGTTGCGCTCGCGTGGAAGACGTGAATCCCATCAGCAGACATCGTCGTGTCCCAGCGGTAGCTACCGGTGGATCGATCAAAGGGGACCGATACCCCGTCCAGGGTGAGATCGAGAGTGTCGGGGGTGACCGAGTTCCCCGGAAGAGGGATGCCCCCGTCTACGTAGGGTGCGGTGAGGGTGTAGACCTGCACATGAAGAGTTCGAGGGTCGTTTTGAAGAAGGACCGGCCCATCGAGCGTGAGCTTCATGGCGATGCCGACAACTGGGCGCGCCGGAGAATCCGAGCC
The DNA here is from genome assembly GCA_964507515.1 of uncultured Myxococcaceae bacterium. GTDB lineage: Bacteria > Myxococcota > Myxococcia > Myxococcales > Myxococcaceae > RPRB01. Next base: position 2,624 of record CAZDSB010000655.1, on the reverse strand, counting down.
CGGACAGCCGCTCAGACCGGCTCCCAGGGCAAGCCCGAGCAGCGTCAAGGAAGACCACCTCGCGTTGCACCAGCAAAAGGCTCTCATCGTTCACCCGAGGAGAGGGACTGCGAATCGCGTGCCCATCGTTTGCGCGCCGGAGCCCCCGCCGGGGTGACGGTCACTACGCACCTGGGCCGGAACCTGCACCGCGTCGAGGCGAGCTCGACGGCCTGCGCACGTCTGGGATCCTCCCCCGTCATCAGTTATAGGTCGCGCTGAGCGTGAGCCCACCGGCGAGGGCGTTGCCGCTCGCCCCCGTCACTACTCTCCCCGTCAGCGTGAAGATGAACTCGATCGAGACCCCGACCCCCCAGTGCGTGCTGACCCACCACTCCTTGCCGAGGGCGGTCCTCATTCCGAACGTGTTGGCCTCGAGACTAGACGATGGCGGGTTCGCCCCCAGGCAGTAGCCTTCTCCCCCGCCCGGGCACCCCCGATATGAGTCCACGTGGACGTAACTTGGCGTCATCGTCAGGTACACATTGCTCGGCATAAAGTAATAAGTGATGTTGAGACCGAAGCCCACCGTGAACGCCCATGCGACCGTGCCTTCGACCGGTACATGCGGAGAGGGCGAGACCGCCAGCCAGAGTTCCGGAGCAATGATGAGGTTCTCGATCACCGCCCCGCCCAAAGCGAAAGCGACTGGGATGCTGACGCCGGACAGCGAGCCTGAATCAGTCTTGCTCAGGTAGTAGCCCGCTCCGATGTCGAAGTGAAGATAGAACCCCCGGTGACGGTGGCCTGTTGGGTCTGGATTCGCCGATGAATCGAGGGCGTCCTGACCCCAGACAGTCGCTGGGAACAGCAGCAGAACGGCCATCATCGTTGCGCGCACGACTTGTGCCCTCCAAGTCTCGCAACGGGTGCGCCCTGGAGCGTTGCTGCGAGAGCGATGCTCTGCTGGGTCCGACGTGGAAGCAACCCAAACCGTGTTGCCCCAGGTCTTCACCAGGATGTCCTCACCCACGACGCAGGCGATGGAGCTGAGAAGAAGAGTGGTGCGCCGATGGGCTCGCGTCGAGGTCCTGCCCGCGACGACGGAGGCGGACTGGACGGCACGATGGGCGACGGTAGTTGGAGCCAGGCCCGGCACGCCGCAGCGCGGTTGTAGCCCACGACCGCCGAGGGAACGAAGATCGCCGTACCGATCACGCCGGCAGGGATCAGACCCAGACCGACCAATGCCTCGCCCGGGCTGGTCGACGGTGGCTTCGAGCCTTGAGCGACCGCGATGCTACCGCCGACGATGGCTGCCACGGACAGGAGAGCGAGCGCCGTGTCGGCGATCGCGTAGCCATTCGAGGGTGTGCATGGCTCCGGGGGCTGCCGGTCCAATTCGGGTCCGCGGGTGAAGACCAGCGAGCAGCCGCTATCCAACATCGCGAGCGCGCCGACCAACGGCAGGAGCAGTGCTTGCCGCAGCAGAGCTCGCCCAGCACAGGAGCCGCGCATGGTTCACCCCCATCTCGTGTGCACGCAGCCACTGCATCGACCGTTCCAAGGAGGACGCCGCGGTACTCCAACCCCACGCACGAGCGCGCGCTGGGCGCTGCACGGCCCGCGCAGTGCCCTGCACACTCCCGAGCCAGCCGACCAGCGAAGCGAGGGATTCTCGCTGGATCCGCGCGGGTACGACGCTTGCTCTGCGACACCGGCATGGAGCGACACTCTCCGTCGGATTCCGGCCGAACTCTTCTGGGGCTAGACGGCGGCCTGCGCGCCGTCGGCTCCCTGCTGGACTCGATCGCAGCAGCAACCAGCACCGTGCTCATCCTCGGAGAGACGGGAACAGGAAAGGAGCTGCTGGCCCGGGAGATCCACGCCCGGAGTGCCCGGGCGCATCGGCCCCTGATCGCGGTGAACTGCGCCGCCTTCTGCGAAGGACTTCTGGAGAGCGAGCTCTTCGGACACGAGCGCGGCGCATTCACCGGCGCCGAGCGGACGCGCCTCGGTCGCTTCGAGGCGGCGGACGGGGGAACCCTCTTCCTCGACGAGGTCGGGGAACTGCCCATCCGCGCGCAGGTCGCGCTGCTGCGTGTGCTCGAGGAGAGGAAGTTCGAGCGGGTCGGCAGCAGCGCGAGCCGGACCATCGATGTACGGGTCATCGCGGCGACGAATGCCAACCTGGCAGACCGCGTTCGCGAGAGGACCTTCCGCGAGGACCTCTACTACAGGCTCGGGGTGGTCTTGATCGCCCTTCCACCGCTCCGCGAGCGCCTCGAGGACATACCGGTCCTCGCCACGGCCTTCGTCGAGGAGTTCGGCCGGCGCTTGGGGAAGAGCGTCGAGATCTCCGCCGAGGCGGTTGCAGCGCTGCAGGGGAACGACTGGCCGGGCAACGTCCGGGAGTTGCGAAATCTCCTCGAGCGCGCCGTCCTGCTCGCCAAGCCCGGGACCCGGATCTCCCCCGCCGAGGTCGTGGTGCTCGGTGCAGTCGCCGACGGGTGCTGCGTATCGATGCCCGTCGTGGGCGAGATCCGAGCCCGGGCACGCCAGGAGCAGCGCAGGGTGATCCTCGAGGCCCTTCATGCCGCCGGGGGGAACATCGCAGGCGCCGCGCGGAGGCTCGGCGTCCCGCG
>CAZDSB010000654.1:0-30825 GCA_964507515.1 uncultured Myxococcaceae bacterium | reverse complement strand
CGGGAATTGCCCCGCTCAGCCGGTCGCTGCCTCTCCGGAGGGAATCTCCTCCGCCGCCCGGCGCTGCCGGAGCCACAGCAACGCCGCCGGCAGCCACATCACCGCCGCCACCAGACACGCCGCCTCGCCGATGACCGCCGTCACCCCGAGGCTGCGCACCCCGTAGTTGAGAGATCGCGCCAGCGCGAGGTAGCCGAGCAGGGTGGTGAGGCTGCAGAGGATGACGGCTCCTCCGGTCCGGCGCAGCACCTCGAGCGGATCCTCGAGCTCGAGATCTCGCTGCACGATGTTCACCGCGTAGTCCACCCCGATCCCGAACGTGACCGGAAGCGCGATGAAGTTCAGGAAGTTCAGCTTGAACTTCCAGAGTGCCAGCACTCCCACCGTCCAGAAGATGCCCACCATCAGCGACACGATGACCCGGAGCATCGCCCGTCGCTCGCGGAAGCTGAGCGCGACGATGCACAGGGTCGCGAGCAGCGACACCGCCACCGCCCGCGGGACGTCCTTGAGGATCGCGCTCCACATGTCCGCGTAGATGACCGCCCGACCCGACCCGCGGATCTCCGTTCCGTCGGGCAATACCGTGCTGCGGAACCCGTCCGCCCAGCGGAGCAGGTAGTGCGCGTCGGCCGTGTCGCTCCCGTCGGCAGGGCTGATGTAGACGATGCGCCCCCGCGTCCCGTCCTTCTCCGTGTAGGGACGTGCGATGGCATCGGGCAGCTGGTCGATGCCGAATGGCTCGAGGTTCTCGGGCGGGATGTACTGCTCGACCTTCTCCCAGTCGTGCACCAGGCCCATCCGGTGGGCCTTGAGGATGCGCCTCCGGAGCTGCATCAGGATTGGGATCTTCTCCTCCTGGTGCGTGGGCACGAAGTCCTGGAGGGTATGCACGTCCTTGAAGGGCTTCGCGTCCGCCGGCGCGGCGTCGCGGCGGGCCTCGAGCGCGTGTTTCAGCGGCGCCACCTGGTCGAGCCGGTCGGTCATCACCGCCATGCCGTCCACCCCCACGAACCCGGTGAGCGCGGAGGCCACGTGGAAGAGGCGGTGCACCTCGGCGACGGCGTGACGGTCGCTCTGGATCTTGTTGGTGTCGTACTCCATGGGGTCGGAGCGCACGTAGACGACCGTCAGGACCGCCCCGACGATCGCCAGGGCCGTTCCCACCACGGTGATGGTGCGGGGCGCGGCCGCGACGATGCGGGCGAACGGCTCGCCGAACGGGACCCCCTCGCCGTGGACCCGCAGCGCGCGGCGCCACCACGAGGCGCGCTCGAGCGGAATCCAGCGCTCCATCAGCAGCAGCACCGGTGGAAGGGTGAGGAACGCCGCCACCCAGCAGACCAGCATCCCCATCCCGCCGATCCATCCGAACTCGCGGAACCCCTTGAACTCGGTGACCACCAGCGCGCCGTACGCCGCCGAGGCGGTCGCGGCAGCGGTGAGCGTCGGCCGCCAGGTGCAGCGCATCGCCTCCACGAGGGCGGCCTCGGTGGGCGTGCCGTGCCGGCGTTCCTCGAGGTACCGGGCCATGAGCAGGATGGAGAAGTTGATCCCGTTGCCGGCGATGATGGTGAACAGGAAGCCGGTGGCGAGGTTGAGCCTGCCGATGAGCAGCTCGGTGAGGGCGAAGGTCCAGGCCACGCCGATGCCGATGCCCAGCCCCATCGAGATGACGGTCCGGAGGCGCAGGTAATAGAGGAAGACGATGCCGAGGATGAGGATGGTGCCGGCCAGCCCCACCTCGGTGAGGTCCCGGTTGATGAGCCGGTACTCGGCCAGCCCGATGAGCAGGTCCCCGCTCAGGTCCCAGGTCATCGCAGGGTCGAACGACGCGGGGTTCACCCGCTTCACCACCTCGGAGACGCGGGCCACGGCCTCCTCGGCCTTCTGGAAATCGGCGCCCACCACGCCGCTGCGGATGACCACCACTGCCGTCTTGCCGTCCGCGCTCTGGTAGCGGCCATCGGCCGGGAAGCGGCGCTCGTCCTCCGCCTTCACCCCCAGCCGTGACTTCACGGTGTCCGGAGCGATGGGCGGCGGAGGCGCCTCCTCCAGCCCGAGCTGCAGGCCGGTCTCCTTCCCCACCTCGTACGCGTACCGGGCCTCGACGTCGTCCCGCAGCTTCTTCAGGGTCGCGAGGTCGGTGTACAGCCCGGTCCGCGGCCGAAGGAAGGCGAGCGCATCGTGCACGCCATTCTCCACGCTGCCCACCCACGGCGACCCCAGCTCGCGGAGCGCAGGGACCAGCGCGTCGGCGGCGCGGCGGATGCCGGCGGGGTCCTCTCCCTCCAGGACCACGAAGATGGTGGACTGGCTCGAGGTGCGGGCCGAGACGCGGTGGAGCTCGATGACGCTCGGCCGCGACTGGGGCAGGAGGCTCTCGAAGCCGGTCTCCACCCGGAGCCGGGTGGCGATCCCGACGGAGACCACCGTGAGGACGGCGACGACGCCCAGCACCCGGGCCGGGTGGCGAAGCTGCCAGCCGACGATCACGTCCAGCGCGCGCCGGAGCACCGTCATCTCGCCCCCGCGGGCGAGCAGGCCCAGAGATGGTAGCGCTGCATCACCACCCCGCTCCGCTCGACGGGCAGGGTACGGACGGGGCGGCATGTCCGGTCCGGCATCAGCGCCGACGGTGGGTCGCGGTAGTGGTCGTCATGGACGTAGAGCACCGGCGCGGACGCCGGCGGATCGCGCCGGCCATGGTCGAGGAAGTCGAACTGCGTCCGCCTCGTCCCCGGACAGTAGACCGGCGGCCGGTCGTCCAGGGCGGTGAGGACGTGCGCGCAGAGGGCGTACTGGGAGCCGGCGACCACGGTGGCCGGGCCGAGCACCGCGGCCTCCTGGGTGACCGCGGCCCGGACCTCGGGCCAGCCGGGGATCTCGTTGAAGAAGTCCCGGTCGGCGTCGTAGGTGCCCGCGGGGAGGGAGCGGCGGAGAGATGGATCCTTGGCGTAGGCGTAGAACACGGCGATGCCGGCGAGGGTAATGGCGCAGCAGGTCGCCATGTAACACCGGAGCGCGGCGGACATTCGCCCCATGCGCTCGTCGAGGAGTCCCCCCGCCGCAACGGCCAGCGGGATGTACCCCACCATGGTCCAGTGCGACTCGGCATCACGGACCCGCGCCATCATCACCCAGAAGAAGAGGAGGACCGGCCAGCTGGCCAGGGCGAGGAAACGGTACCGGTCGTCCTCGCCGGAGCGGCGGACGCAGATCGCGAGGACGACCAGGAGCCCGGGGAAGAGCAGCGGGTGAAACGGCCCGAGCTGCCCCACCAGCGCGTGCCAGCCGTTGAGGGCCACGGTGGCGGGACCGCCGGCCGCACGCCGCTCCACGAAGTGCAGCAGCAGCGAGGGCCAGCCGCGCTCCTGGTTCCACGCCAGCACCGGGGAGGCAACGGCCAGCGCCACCAGGCTGCCGAGATAGAGCGACGGACGGCGCAGCCAGCGCCGCCCCTGCGGCGAGACCAGCAGGTAGAGCAGACCCACGCCGAGGAGGAGGACGCCCGAGTACTTCGCCAGGAAGGCCAGCCCGGCGACGGCGCCCGCGGCGAGTGGCCGCCACTGCTCGTCGTGCTCGCGCATTCCCTCGAGCAGGAGGAGACCCAGAACCCACAGCGGCGCGAGCGGTGCCTCCGGGTTCAGCGCCCAGCTCGAGGCGAAGAAGACCGGGATGATGGTGACCGTGGCGACCGCCAGGAAGCCGGCCCGCGGAGAGAACAGGCGGCGCCCGAGGACGAAGACCCCGGCCCCGAACAGCACCGAGCACACCAGCGGCCCGGCGCGCACCGCGAGCGAGCCGTGCGAGACGCGGGTGGTGAGCCACGCCATCCACGCCACCAGCGGCGGGTGGTCGTAGTAGCCGAGCGCGGGGAAGCGAGACCAGACGTAGTAGTAGGCCTCGCCGTTGGCGATGTCGGTGGTGGAGACGAAGAGCAGGCGCACCAGCGTGGCGCCGGTGATCAGCAGCGCGGTGCGGGCAGCCCACTCCCGCTCGCCCTGCCGGGCAGGCACCCCGACAATCGCATCAGCCACGCGCACCACTACCATTCGACCACGAAGTCCGCGTAGTCCGCCTCGGAAGGCGACTGCGAGTTGTCTCCGTCGGTCATCACCCCGATGGCCACGAAATCCGGCACGTCCTCCAGCTTTCCGCCGTAGTGCTTCACGAACTCGCGCCTCGGGTCCAGCGTGTACGAGCTCCACACGTCGAGCGGGCCACCGACTTGAAGGAGGGTGGTGTCGCGGTCGAAGAACCAGCCGCGGTTCGACTGACAGGACGTGCCCACGGTGCCAACGGTGCTCCAGACGTACTTGACCACCATGAGCTTCAGGCCGGCCTTGAACGCCAGGAACACCGACGCCGCCGAGTCGGAGGCGCCGGGGCCGCAGTCGTTCGCGTCCTTCGGAAACGCGTGTGCGCGCCACCGCCAGCTCACCGCGCGCACCGCCTGGCGCGCCACCTCGGGGGTGCGCGCCATCAGCACCACGTTCCCCAGGCCCGGCCGGTACACGCCGCGGAGGATGGGAGTCCCGCCGTCCTCGGCCACCGAGTAGTAGTTCACCGGCCCGGAGTCCTGCTTGAAGACCGTGAAGGCGCTCGGGGGGATGGTCAGCCGGTGCGCCGGGGCCGCTGCGGACACGGTTGGGCCATCACTCGCGACGAAGGCCGCGAGCAGGAGAGACATCTTGATGGACATGATCTGTTCGTGCACTTGACGGCACTCGGTGTGCGCGTGTCAAAAGCGCGCCGTGGAAGCTCCGGTCAGCGACAACGTCACACCCACGAGCTCGCCCGGGGTTGACCGGGCGATGCTCGCCCTCGCCGAGGCCATCCTCCCCGGCACGAGCGTCATCCCCGCGGCCGATGACGCCACGGTGCGCGAGGTCACCGCGCTCATTCACCGCCTGTCGCCACGCCTGGGGACGGCCTGGGCCGCCGCCCATCGAGCCCTGGATGCCGCGGCGCGGCTGCGGACCGGACGTCCGTTCCACGCGCTGCCGGTGTCGCGCCAGCAGGCGCTGCTCCGCCGCTGGGAGACGGACCCCCTGCTGCGCGCCCCGCTCTCGGTGCTCTCCGGCGTCTACAAGATCGTCCACTTCGACGCGCCGCACGTGCAGCGAGCGATGGGCGCCCGAGCCAGGCCGCCCATCCCGGTGACCGAGCCGCGCTGGGCCGGTCAGGCGCACGCCGCCGAGTCCTGGACCGGCGGGGACGTCGAGTGCGACGTCGTGGTGATCGGCACCGGGGCAGGTGGGGCGGTGGTCGGTCACGCGCTCGCCGCGCGCGGCCACGCGGTGGTGTTCGTCGAGGAAGGCCAGCTGTACCACCGCCACGCCTTCGACGGCAGCTCGGTGCGCGCCTACGAGCGCTTCTATCGGCCGGTCTTTTCCGTCGGGAACGCGAGCTTCCCCATCTTCATCGGTCGGATGGTCGGCGGCTCGACCGCGATCAACGGTGGGACGGCCTTCCGGACTCCGGACCGTGTGCTGGACCGCTGGTGCGAGGAGACGAGCTCCGACGCCCTGTCCCCTGCGCGGATGGCCCCGTACTTCGAGCAGGTCGAGACGCACCTCGGCGTGGGCCCGTCGTCGCGGCGCTGGGTGGGGCCGATCGCCGAGGTGATGCAGCGCGGCTGCGACGCGCTGGGGTGGACGCACGGGCTCCTGCTCCGCAACGCGCCCGGCTGCGAGGCCTCCGGCTTCTGTCATCTGGGTTGCCGGAGCGACGCGCGCAAGAGCACGAACCTCTCGTACATGCCACCCGCGCTCGAGCGGGGCGCGCTGCTCTTCACCGGCCTGAAGGCAGAACGGCTGCTGCTCGAGAACGGCCGCGCCACGGGCGTCGAGGGCGTCGCGGGGAACGGCAACCGGATCCGCGTCCGGGCCCGGGCGGTGGTGCTCGCAGGAGGCGCCATCTCCACGCCGCTGTTCCTCCTCCGGCAGGGGCTGGCCAACTCCAGCGGACAGGTGGGCAGGAACCTCACGGTGCACCCCAGCGCGGTGGTGACCGGGATCTTCGACGAGGAGATCCGCCCGTACGACCATATCCCCCAGGGCTACGGCTCGGAGCAGTTCCTCGACGAGGGCCTGCTGATCCTCGCGGTGCAGGGCACTCACAACGTCATGCCCACCGTGTTCCCGATGGTGGGGCACCGGTTGATGGAGCCGCTCGCGCAGCTGCGCCACGTCGCCGGCGTGGGCCCGCTCGCCGCGGACGCCACCCGGAACGGGCGGGTGTGGAAGGAGATCCGCGGGGTGCCCGTCGTCCGGTACACGATGACGCCGGAGGACGTGGCCCGGCTCAAGCGCGGGATCGAGCTGTCGATGCAGATGCTGATCGCCGCGGGCGCCCGCCGGCTCTACCCCGGCGTAGTGGGGGCGGGAAGCCTCGCGCCGCACGACCTGGACGACTTCCGGCGCCGCGAGATCTCGGCCTCCGACATCCCCATGGTGAGCTACCACCCGCTGGGGACCTGCCAGATGGGAACGGACCCGCGGAGCAGCGTGGTGGGGCTGGATCACCAGGCGCACGACGTGCCCGGCCTGTTCGTCGTGGACGGCAGCGCGGTGCGCGGCCCGCTCGGGGTGAATCCGCAGCTGACCATCATGGCGGTGGCCGCCCGCGCGGCGGACCAGATCTCGCCGCTGCTCGGCTGATACCTAGGGGCGCCGCCGGCGGAAGAAGTCGCGCAGTCGTCGCATCCGCCGCCGGATGAGCAGCGGGAGCTTCCAGGCGCGGCCGAGCCGGGTCGTCTGGAGATCGGCGAGCACCTCTCCGAGCTCCACCAGCGTCTCGTCGTACGGCATCCAGTAGAGCTCGGGGTCCCTGCTGCGGTCGACCACGAGGGTGCGGGGACGGACGAAGGTGGAGAGCGACAGTGCGCTGTTCGCGACGCCGAAGCCGGTGGCCCGGGTGCCCGACCAGGGGAGCTTTGGCACCGCGCCGGTGAAGGAGTGGTTGTTCACGCTCACGACGCCGTAGTCCAGCCGCTCCGCGAGGCGCTGTCCGCGGGCCAGGTCGGCCGTCCAGATCGACGCTCCCAGCCCGTAGCGCAGGCGGTTCGCAGCGCGGATCGCCTCGGCCGGCCCCTCCACGCGGCACACGGCGAGCACCGGACCGAACGTCTCCTCGCGGACCACCGCCATCGCCTCGGTGCAGTGGTCGAGCACGGTGGGGGCGAACCACAGGCCCTCCCCGAGCGGACCGCCGCCGCAGACGACGGTCGCCCCCTGCGCGCGGGCGTCCGCGACGTGAAGGCTCACCACCTCGAGCTGGCGGGCGTTGGCGAGCGGCGCCACGTCCGCGGCGGTGCCGTGGTCCGGCCCGGCGCGGAGCTGCGTCCACACCTCGCGGAGCCGTTCCACCAGGCGGTCGGCGACGGCGCGCTCGGCATAGACGACCTCGATCGCGCCGCAGGCCTGCCCCGCGTTGCACAGCGCCCAGTGGGTGATGCCGGCGACGGTGCGGTCGAGGTCGCAGTCGGCCAGGACGATGGCCGGATCCTTCCCGCCCATCTCCGCGCTGCAGGGGATGCCCAGCTCTGCGCACCGGATCGCCACCCGGCGACCGGTTGCCGTCGAGCCGGTGAAGACGCACGCGTCGGGCCGGGCGTCGAGCAGGGCCGCGCCCACCGCGCCGTCCCCGGGCGCGACCTGGACCACCCCGGCAGGCAGGTGCGCCGCGAGACGTGCGGCAAGCCACCCGCTCGCGCGCGGCGAGTGCTCGCTCGGCTTGAGCACGATGGCGTTCCCCGACAGGAGCGCCGGAAGCACCGAGCGGTACAGCCCGGCCACCGGGAAGTTCCAGGGCGCGATGATCGCCACCACACCGCGCGGGATGGCCTCCACGAAGGCGCGCTTTCCCGGGAAGCCCAGCGGGTTGAGCCGCACCCGGCGGCGGGACAGGGCAGGCCGGAGCACGGAGGCCCAGCCCTTCACCGCGTCGAGGGGCCCGAGCGCCTCGTTGAACAGCGCCTCGGCGTGGACCTTGCCGATCTCGTCCTCGACCAGCGCCATGACCTCGGCCCGCCGGCGCAGCATGTCCTTTGCAACCCGGAGTAGGCAGCGAACGCGGTCCTCGAAGGGGATGTGCGCCCAGGACTCCTGCGCTTCGCGGGCCCGCGCCAGCTTCGCGGCGAGCGGCTCCGGGGGCGATGGAGGAGCCGTCTCGCTCAGCGGTGGTTCGGACGGCGACATTGAAAACCGAGGAATAACACCCGTTGCCAGAGCAGTCTCCGGGTGTTACGGAGGCCCCCTCGCTCGATTCATGAAAGTTCGTCGCGGCGGAGGGGTCATCGGCCCGCTGGCCTGGACGGCGGCGACGGCACGGGTCAGGACCTGGAACCGTCTCGCCGCGGACCGGGACCGCCTCCGCGAAGCCCAGCTCGAAGCACTTCGGGAGAACTGCCGGACGGCCGGCCGGACGGAGTTCGGCCGCGCGCACCGTCTGGACGAGGTCTCGAGCCACGAGGACTTCCGGGCGCGGGTCCCGCTACGGACCTATGCCGACTTCGAGCCCTTCCTCGTGCGGATGCGCCGTGGCGAGCGGGATGTCCTGTGGCCGGGGCTGATCCGCTACTACGGACAGTCCTCGGGCAGCTCCCAGACGCTCGCCCAGCACAAATTTCTGCCCATCTCCGAGCAGCAGATCCGGTGGCAACAGAAGGCCGCCTTCGACGTCGTGGCCCGGTACGTCACGCACGTCGGCCACGCGCGCTTCCTCGGCGGCTTCTGCCTGGGGCTGTTCCCGCCCTCGACGCTCAAGCCCGACGGCCCGGTGAGCAACACCAACAATCCCGGGCTGATGCAACGGAACATCCCCTGGCCCGTCCGGGAGGGCGTGCTGCCTGGACCTGACCTCCGCGACATTCCAGACTACGATGAAAAGCTAGAAAGGATGGCCGCCGCCTACCTGGACCACGACGTCCGGGCCGTCTCCGGGACCACTTGCTGGTTCTCGGTGTTCTTCGACAAGCTGCTGCGTGCCGCGGCCGCGCGCGGACGTACGGTGAGCACCGTCTCAGAGCTGTGGCCGAACCTCCAGGTGCTCTTCGGCGGGGGAATCAACGCCGAGCCCTACCGGCCTGTCATTGAGAAGCGCGTGGGGCGCGCGATGATCCTCATGGACAACTACAACGCCACCGAGGGAGGCATCTTCGCGGTCACCGACCGCGTCGGCGAGCCCGGGATGCTCGTCGTGCCGGACCGTGGCGTCTTCTTCGAGTTCGTCCCCGCCGCTGAACACGGCAAGCCCGACGCGCGTCGGTATGCCCTGTGGGAGGTGGAGGCGGGCGTGGACTACTCGATTGCGGTCAGCACCGCCTCCGGCCTCTTCGCCTATCTCATCGGAGACCTGGTGCAGTTCGAGAGCACCTTCCCTCACCGGATGGAGTTCGTGGGGCGCACTTCGGGCGTGCTCTCGCTCACCCAGGAGCTGACCTCGTTCGTGGAGATCGAGCGCGCCGTGGAGGCAGCGGTCCGCGCCGCGTCGTGCTCGGTGGTGGAGTTCTCCGCCGGGGCCGAGGTGGGGGTCGGGGGAACCGGGAAGGGCCGGTACCAGATCTTCGTCGAGTTCGACCAGCCGCCGGTGGACCCGCGTCGCTTCGCGAGCGCGTTCGACGAGAGCCTCTGCGCGCAGAACCGCGTCTACCGGGAGCACCGCACGGCGGACGTCGCCATCCTGCCGCCCGCCCTTTTCGCCCTCCCTCCGGGAGGCGCCCGCCGGTTCATGGAAGACATTGGCCGGAGGAGCCCGCAGCAGAAGTTCCCGAGGGTCGTTGAGAATTCTAAGCGGGACATCCTCGTAAAATATGCGACATTGATCCCCTGGGAGCGTGCATGAGCCGGTTGGGAGTCTGCTTCGTCGGCGCGGGTGGAGCCGTGGCCAGCACGGTGATCGCGGGCGTCGCCCTGATGAAGCGAGGGTTGGCTCCGCGCGTCGGCATGGTCACGGAGACCGGAGGTCTGCCGCAGACCCTCGGATGCGCTCCACTGGACGGCCTGGTCTTCGGCGGCTGGGACATCCGCGACGCGAACATCTTCGAGGCCGCGCTCCGTGAGCGCATCGTCCCCGAGCACCTCCTCCGGAAGGTCGAGCCGGAGCTGCGCGCGATCAAGCCGTGGCCTGGCGTGGTCTCCCCGAAGTTCCTCGGGACCGACGACGCGAACAACCTCGTCACCGCCAAGGGGCACCGCGAGGAGCTGGAGCTCCTCACCCGGAACGTGAAGGAGTTCAAGGCGGCCAACAAGCTGGACCGGCTGATCATCGTGAACCTCGGCTCGACCGAGCGGCACGCCGAGGTCGCCGACGTCCACCGCACCGTCCCCGCCTTCGAGGCCGGCCTCACCCGGAACGACGAGCGGATCAGCCCGGCGATGAAGTACCTGTACCTGGCCTGCAAGCTCGGCGTGGGGCACGTGAACTTCACCCCGAGCCTGACCAAGGTGCCCGCGCTCGAGGCCCTGGCCGAGAGCTCGGGGATCCCCATCGCCGGCGAGGATGGGAAGACCGGCCAGACGCTGCTCAAGACCGCGCTCGCTCCGGCGTTCCACGTGCGGCAGCTCAAGGTCGAGGGCTGGTTCTCCACCAACATCCTCGGCAACAACGACGGCCGGGTACTGGACGATCCGGAGAGCAACAAGACCAAGGTCGCCAGCAAGCTCTCGGTGCTCGACGAGATCCTCGGCTACGAGGTCACCGACCACCAGGTGCACATCAACTACTACCGCCCGCGCGGGGACGAGAAGGAGGCCTGGGACAACATCGACGTCCTCGGGTTCCTCGGCGAGCGGATGCAGATCAAGATCAACTTCCTCTGCAAGGACTCGATCCTCGCCGCCCCGCTGGTCATCGACCTGGTGCGGCTGGTGGACGTCGCCCAGCGCTGCGGCGAGCGCGGCATCCAGCGCCAGTTCTCCCTGTTCTTCAAGGCGCCGTACCACCGGGACGACGAGCGCGCGGTGAACGACCTGTTCAAGCAGTACGCGCTCCTCCACGAGTGGGTGCAGAAGGTCGCGCGTTCCACCGTCCGCGCCGCGGTCTAGAGGCACTAGGTGCAGCGGCTGGCGATCCAGGGCGGTGCCCCGGCCGTTCCGGCGGGGGCGCACGTGCGCTGGCCGGTGCTCGGTGAGGAGGAGCGGCGCGCCGTCCTCGGCGTGCTCGAGCGCGGCGTGCTCTCCGGCCAGCTGGCTCCGGAGGTGCGGGCGCTGGAGCGCGAGTTCGGCGCCTTCGTCGGCTCCAGGTACTGCATCGCCACCAACAGCGGCACCGCCGCCCTGCACCTCGCGCTCATCGGTGCGGGCATCCAGGCCGGTGACGAGGTCATCGTTCCCGCCTTCACCTTCGTCGCGACCGCCATGGCTGTGCTCCACCAGGGCGCGGTGCCGGTCTTCGTGGACGTGGAGGCACGGACCTTCGGCATGGACCCCGCGAAGGTCGAGGCGGCCATCGGTCCGCGGACCCGGGCCATCGTCCCGGTCCACCTGCACGGCGTGCCCTGCGAGCTGCAGCCCATCGCCGACATTGCCTCGCGCCGCGGCCTGCTGCTGATCGAGGACTCGGCCCAGGCGATCGGCGCCCGCTACCGCGGCCGGAACGCCGGGACCCTCGGTCTGGCCGGCTGCTATAGCCTGCAGTCCAGCAAGAGCATGGCCGCCGGCGAGGGCGGGATGCTCGTCACCGACGACGAGGCCGTGTACCGGAAGGCGCACGCCGCGCGGATGTTCGGCGAGGACAGCCGGCCCGAGGACGAAGCCGCCTACGACCTTGCCCACGCGCTGGACGGGAACCGGGCCTACGACTCGGCGGCAGTGGGCTGGAACTACCGCACCACGGAGCTGTCCGCGGCGGTGGCGAGGACGCAGCTGCGCCGTCTCGAGCACTGGAACGCGCAGGCGCTCGCCAGCGCCGAGCTGCTGACCCGGACGCTGCGAGAGCTGCCCGGGGTGACGCCGCCCGAGGTGCCGGAGGACCGGGTGCCGGCCTTCCACAAGTACCGGGTGCAGCTGGACGCGCGGAAGCTGGGCGTCGACGCGCCGCCGGCCGTCGTGCGCGACGCCATGCTCCGCGCGCTGCGCGCCGAGGGCTGCGAGGTGGTGCTCTGGCAGACACGCGCCGTGCCCGGGCAGACGCTGTTCCAGCGCATGCGGTCGCCCGCCTACGACCTCGACCGCTACCCGGTCACGCGCGACATCCTCGACCGCTCGCTGGTGCTCTTCTCCCAGACGTACCCCCTCGCGCCGCAGCCGCGGCCGGTGGTGCAGGCCTATGCCGAGGCCTTCGGCCGGGTGTGGACGCGGCTGCCGGAGGTGCTCGCGCGGTGAGCCAGGGAGGACCGGGGCTGCTCGCGCGTCCGCTGGTACGGATCGCGTGCGCGGTCCTCGGGACCGCGGTGCTGGTGCTCTCGGTCTGGGCGGCGGGCGCGCGCGCGGTGCTCGCGTCGCTGGGGGCGAGCGTCCACGCGCTGCCGATCCTGGCACTGCTCGAGGCGGTGATGGTGGGCTGCAGCACGCTCGCGCTCCGGTCGCTGTACGGCGCGGTGGCCCCGGCGGTTCCAGCGCGCCAGTGGGTGAGGGCGGGCGCGCTGGGCTATGCCCTCGGGCTGGTGCTGCCGATGGGGCGCGGCGCGGGCGAGGCGGCCCGCGCGGTGCTGCTCTCGCGCAACGCCGGCGGGGCGAAGGCGGCGGTGGCGGCCGTGCAGATGCAGGGCGTGGTGCTGCTCTCCACCGCGGTCATCACCGTGCCCGTGCTGGCGGCGACGGTCGTGCTCCTCGGCCCGGGAGCCGCCTCGGGTCTGCTCCTGGCCAACGGCGTGCTGGCCGGAGCCATCGGCATCAGCATCCTCGTCGTTCGCGAACGGGCACGGCTCGGGCGGTTCCTCGGCGGGTTGATCAGGCGACTCGAGGGGTTCGGCCTCGCCTTCGACGCCGTGGCCGGCGCGTCTTCTGCCGACCTCGCACGCTCGCTGGCCTGGGAGTCCGCGGGGCGGGTGGCGCAGGTGGTGCAGTGCGGAGTCGCGCTCGCCGCCATCGGCCAGGCCGCCGAGCCGCTGCGCGTCCTGGTCGTCCGCGGCGCGCTCATCCTCGGGAGCGCCGTCGGGGACTTCATTCCCGGGCAGCTCGGGGCGACCGAGGCGACGCTGGTGCTCGGGGCAGGGACGCTCGGGCTCACCGCGGCGAGCGCGGCGACGCTCGCGCTCCTCATCCACGCGGCGCAGATCGCCCTCGGCCTGCTGTGCGCGGGGCTCACCGTCGCGCTCCCCGGCCGGCAGGGAACGACGGGCCGCGTGGAGGTCGCGCCGTGACGGGCGCCCCATGCCGGTGATTCCCCGGGTGGTGGCGGGCGCCGGGCGCCTCGGCTTCGTGCTGCCCGACGCGTTCGTCCCGCGGTCGCGACGCGAGCAGGAGCTCCGACGGATCGACGCGCTGGTGGAAGCCGGATGCACCGCCTTCGATCTGGCGGCGTCGTACCAGCTCGGCGGGACGGAGCGCCTCCTCGGCCACTGGCTCGCGTCGCGAGGGCAGCGGGACCGGCTCTTCCTGGTGGGGAAGGGCGGTCACCCGTACCCCGGGATCCGGCCGAATCGCCTCGGCGCCGAGGCGCTCGCGGCGGACCTTCACGCGAGCCTCCGCCGGCTCGGGGTGGAGCACCTCGACCTGTACCTGCTCCACCGCGACTTCCCGGGCGCGCCGGTCGAGCCGATGGTGCGCGCGCTCGCCGCTGCTCGTCGGGAGGGGAAGATCCGCGGCTGGGGCGTGTCCAACTGGACCGTCGCCCGCATCGAGGCCATCCAGGCGGCGGCCGCAGCCGAGGGTCTCCCCGCCATGGCCGCGAGCAGCCCGCACCTCTCGGTCGTCGACTGGGTGCGACCGCCGTGGCGCGACTCGGTGAGCATCGCCGGCCCGGCCGGTCTGCAGGCCCGCGCATTCCACGCACGGACCCAGCTCCCGGTCCTCGCCTGGTCGCCGCTCGGTTCGGGGTTCCTCACCTCGGACCGGAAGGGCGGCTGCTACGGAAGTCCGGCGAACGTCTCCCGGAGGGAGCGGGTGCGCGCGCTCGCGCGGGAGCGTGGCTGGACGCCGGCGCAGGTCGGCCTGGCGTACCTCTTCTCGCAGCCGTTTCCGGTGTCCGCGGTGGTGGCGGCGAGCAGCGGGGAGAAGATGCGGGAGAACATCGCCGCCGCGGCCTTCCGCCTCACCGCCGGCGAGCTCGCGGCGCTCGAGGGATAGATGTCGGAGGAGTGGGACGCCATCGTCGTGGGCTCGGGAGCGACCGGTGGAACCGCGGCGTGGAAGCTCACGCGCGCGGGACTCCGCGTCCTGGTGCTCGAGGCGGGAACGCCGGTCACGAGTCGCCGGGACCACGGCTCGTTCGCGAGCAACGCGGCGAGGCAGCTCTGGAGGCACCTCGTGTCCCACCGGCAGGACGTGCAGAAGAGCCACCCCACCTGGTGGGCCACCAACCCCGACTTCTTCGTGGACGACCTGGACAACCCGTACTCCACGCCTCCCGACAAGCCGTTCCGGTGGATCCGCTCGCGGCGCGTGGGCGGGCGCACGCTGGTGTGGGACGCGGTGACCCCGCGCTTCTCGGACTTCGACTTCAAGGCCGCGAGCCGCGACGGCTTCGGCCCGGACTGGCCACTCACCCACGCCGAGCTCGCGCCGTACTACTCCGAGCTGGAGCGCCTCCTCGGCGTGCACGGCTCGCGCGAGGGCCTGCCGCAGCTGCCGGACGGAGAGTTCCTCGAGGCACGGCCGATGACACCGGCGGAGCGCATCTTCAAGGAGCGCGTGGAGCGGGTGTTCCCCGAGCGGCCGGTGATCATCTCCCGCGGGCTGTCCGCCGGCCGTCCCCCCGCCAGGGGCGAGACGCTGTCACGCATCTCGAGCCCGGCCACCACGCTCCGCGCCGCGCAGGAGACCGGGCGGCTGACGCTGCGGAGCGGGGCGGTCGTCGCCGAGGTCCTGGTTGGCGCGGACGGCACGCGAGCGACCGGCGTGACGGTCGTGGATGTCGAGAGCGGGCGCTCCGAGGAGGTGCGCGGCAAGCTCGTGTTCCTGTGCGCCTCCAGCCTGGAGAGCGTCCGCCTCCTCATGAACTCGCGGAGCGCCGCGCATCCCCGGGGCATCGGCGCGGCGTCGAGCGTGCTCGGCCGACACGTGATGGACCACAGCGCGGGCAACGTCTACTTCTATCTGCCGGACGTGCCCGACACCGGCGGCCCATTCGAGCTGCTGGGCAGCGACAGCATCATGATTCCCCGCTGGCAGAACCTCGGCGAACGCCGCGAGCCGTACCTGCGCGGGTTCGGGCTGTGGGGCGGCATCCAGCGGCTGCCGGTCCCGAGCTTCCTGCGCAAGCACCGGGACGTGGCGTTCGGGTTCCTCTGCGCCCGCTCGGAGACGCTGCCCCACCGCGACAACCGCATCGAGATCGACCCCGTGCTGAAGGACCGCTGGGGAATCCGGGCGGCGCACATCGTGTGCGAGTGGAAGGAGGAGGACCTCGCGCTGGCGGGTGCGGCCCGGGCTGCGGCGCGGGAGATCGTCGAGGCCGGCGGCGGCGTCTGCGCCGAGGTGACCGATCTCTTCCACACCCCGCTGGTGACCTCGCACATCCGGAAGATGCAGAAGGAGTGGACGCTCTCCACCCCGGGGATGTTCGTGCACGAGGTGGGCGGCGCGCGGATGGGGACGGACCCACGCGACTCGGTCGTCGATTCGACCTGCCGGACCTGGGAGGTGCGCAACCTCCACGTGACCGACGGCGCGTGCTGGCCGACGTCGGGGTGGCAGAACCCCACGCTGACCGAGATGGCGATCACGGCGCGTGCCTGCGACCTTGCCGTCGAGCGGCTTCGGCGGGAAGAGCTCTAGGCGCGGAGGTCGCGCAGCTCGAGGGTGGTTCCCCGGGTGGAGACGACCCGGGCGTGTCCGGGACCGAGGAGCGCCACGTCGGTGTGGCTCACGATCCCGAGGGACGCGCGCGCCAGCAGGCGATCCGATGCGAGGTCGATGAGCCGTGCCTCGCCCGGGGTGTCCGCGGGGTTGTAGCTGTTCCGGGAGGTCACCACCTGGGAGGCGTCCGCCGCGACCGCGAGCGCATTGGCCCCGGGGATGCCGCGGGCGCGTCGCACGCTCCAGCGCGGCAGCTGCCAGACCAGGACCGTCCCGTCGAAGGGGGCGGCGACGAGGGCCGAGCCGTTCGCCGCGAAGCTCAGGGCGTCCGCCGTCATCTGCGCATCCGAAAGCGTGCGGGTGGGCCGCCCCGCCGCGACGTCGACCACCAGCACGTCCCCGGTGAGCAGCGAGATGGCCACGGTGCGGCCGTCCGGATGGAAAGCGAGGTTCCCCGCCTCGAGCGCGGGGTCGGCGAAGGTGCCCGTGACCTTCGCCGCACCGACGTTCCAGACGGTCAGCGCGAGCTGACGGCCAGCGGCGAGCCCGGCCAGCAAGGTGCCGTCGGGTGAGAAGGTGAGCTGTCCGCACGTCTCGCGCGCCCGTGGCAGCTCCGTCTTCGTCTCGAGGGTCGCCGCGTCGAGGATGCGCACCGCGCCGTTCTCGGTGCCCATGGCGATGCGGTTTCCCGAGGTGTCGATTGTCGCCGCGGTGGGCGGCGGGCCACGGTAGGTCCCCTCGCCGAGCGAGCGCCCATCGGCGCAGGACCAGGCTGCGATGCGCATCCCGGCGAGGAGGGCCGAGACGCGAGTCCCTCCGGCGATCAGCGCGACGGCGCCGACCGGGGCCGGAGCCTCGAGTCGCAGGACGGCCCCCGTGCCGGCGTCGCTCATGTCCGGAGAACGGTGTCGAAGACGACGGCCGCCTGTGGACCGCCCGTCTCGCCGAGCGTGACCGGCCGGATGAGCCTCCGGTCCTCGAGGATCGGGTCCTTCGCGTAGTTGTGCTCCGGATCGCCGGCGAACGCCGGGTCCGTCGCGAAGTAGAGCTGGGTGACGAGCACCTTCCGTCCCGGAGCGCTCACCCGGTAGTGGATGTGTTGGGCGACCCGCTGCGGGTAGTGGCCGGGCATCAGCGTCAGGAAGCGGTAGCTGCCGTCAGAGGCCGCGGTCAGGCGGGCGCGGTAGCGGTAGCCCTCCAGGTCGTAGACGCCGCGCGCGTCGGTCTGCCACACCTCGACGATGGCTCCGGCGAGCGGCTTGCCGGTCGCGTCCAGCACCTTTCCGCTCACCGCGAGCGGCAGGCCCGGGTCGCCGGGGACGATGAGGTTGGTCGTTGCCGGCGCGCCCTTCTTGTAGAACGGCCCGAGCTCGTTCTCCGGGGTCGGCTCGAGGGGGACGCCGGCCGCACCGAGGGCCGGGGCGGCGAGCAACGCCACCCCGATCGCGACACCGCCCTCCACCAGCTCGCGGCGCGAGATGGGCACGACCGCGAGCCTAGGACCGGGTCAGGACGACGTGAAGCGCTTTCTCCGAGGGAGCTTGCTCCGTCGGCCGGAACCCGAGCGCGAGCAAGTCGATGCCGGCCAGGAGGCTCTCGCCGTTGCCCAGCAGCACCGGGGAGATCACGAGGTGCATCTCGTCGATGAGCCCGGCGCGCAGGTACTGCCGGACGGTCGAGACACCCCCTCCGATCCGCACGTCCTTTCCGCGGGCCGCCTCGCGGGCACGGTCCAGCGCCTCGCGGATTCCTCCAGTGACGAAGTGGAAGCTCGTCCCGCCCTTCATCTCGATCGGACTCCGCGCGTGGTGCGTCAGGATGAACGTCGGGACGTGGTACGGCGGCTCCTCGCCCCACCAGCCCTTCCACCCGTCGTCGGTCCACGCCCCGCGGCTGGGTGCGAACATGTTCCGGCCCAGGATCCACGCGCCAACGTTCTCGAAGCCCCGCGCCGCGAACCGGTCGTCGATGCCGGTGGTGCCGTCGGCCTTCCCGAACACCATGCGCTGCATGGTCCGGGTAGGAAACGCCCAGCCCATGATGCGCTCGCCTCCGACGCCGAGTGGATGCTCGAGATCCTGCGCCGGACCGGCGCCGAAGCCGTCGAGGGAGATGCCGAAGCTCTGCACGCGAAGTCGGGACATGGTCGGGGGTCTCTCCGTCAGGAAGGAACGCCAGTTGGACTCGGCAGCCCGGGTGAACTCATCGGGGGCCGCTCGACTTCCACCGCGGGCGCCCGCTCTGCCGGACCCGGGACGAGCGTCCACACGGCCCAGGCCATCAGGAGCCCGTTCCGGAGGAGGAACAGCGCTCCCATGAGCGGATGCGGTCCGTTGCCCAGGATCCCGAAGAAGAGGTGCTGGTTCAGCTGAGTCAGGAGCATCGCCCCGGCCAGTAGCCACAGGCCGATGCGCCGCCGCCGGCCGGTGTCGAGCGCCGAGACCAGCACGCCCGCCGGGAGGAGCCAGGCGAGGTACTGCGCGCTGAACACCTTACCGAGGGTCATGCTCGCCGCGAGCGTCGCGCAGGCAGCGCGCACCAGGACCTCGCCCGCGAGCCGCTCGCCGCCCTCGCGCCGTAGCGCGCGGCGGGTGTTCACCACGCTCCAGGCGACGATGCCGGCCATGGCCAGCAGCGGGGCGATGCTCGCCAGCGGCAGGAGGAGCCGGTCCGCGGGCCCCACCACGTTGTCCGATCCGTAGGAGGCCACCCGCCAGGCCGACGCCGGATCGAGGGCGCGTCCGAGGGTGAGCAGAGCGGCTCCGGTGCTCTCGACCTCCAGCGGCCGCTGCGCGTGGTAGCGCAGCAGATCGAGGACGTGCGTTCCGGCGATCTGGGCGTACGGGATGCCGACCACCAGCGAGACCGCCGCGGCGGCGAGCGCGGTGAGCCCCAGCTGCCGCCAGTGCCGGAGCGCGCTCCAGTACACGAGGGCGACCGGCACGACGAGGAGCGGCACGAGCTTCGTGACCACGCCCACCCCCAGCGCGAGGCCCGAGACCACCGGCCTGCGCCGCAGGCACGCGTCGAGGAAGACGCAGAGCGACAGCGAGACGACCGCGTCGAACCGCCGCACCGCGACCGTTCCGAGCGCCAGCGCGAGGAGCGCCGCCACCGACACGACCGGCAGTTCCTCTCCCGGGCGCAGGACCCGGCCGATGCGAACGGCGGCCACCAGCGCCACCGTGAGGAGGAGCGCCATCCACAGCGAGAAGACGAGCCGGTACCCGTCGAGACCCAGGCCGAGCAACGCCGGCGGCACCGCGAGCAGGAAGAACCCCGGCGGATACTCGACGGAAAAATCCCGGTAGGGCTGCAGCGGCCGGTCGGGATGCCTCGGCGGGGTCTGCCGCGGGTCGTCCGGATCCGGCTCGGAGGGCTTCTCGGGCTGCGACGCCGTCCATCCCTCGAGTGGCCGCACGTAGAACGGCTGGTAGGGACGCCCCAGCGCGGCGCTGGCGTAGGCGAGGTAACGGCTGATGTCGTCGTCGTCGGTGCCGGCGCCGCGCAGCGCCGCGAGCCCGAAGGCCGGCGTGCGCGGATACGTGCCCCGTGCGAGCTGGCGATCGCTCCACTTGGAATCCGCGTGCGACGCGCAGGCGTTCCACAGGACGACGGTGACGAGGAACCAGGCGGTCCACGGACCGGCGCGGGTGCGTGCGCGCGTCGACCGGGCAGCGCCGCCCGGGCGGGGGACGTCGTCAGCGGGGCGCTCCGGGGAGGGCAGGCTCATCGATCGTCGCGCGAACGTCGGACCCGGACCGCGGGCCGCCGGCGCGGGCGGTGGAGTATCCGCACCGGGAACGGGAGCGCAAGCATGCCGGCGCGGAGCCAGCGTTGACGGTGGCCCACGAGCGGGGCCAGAGTGAACCGGTGCGCCGGCTCCCCCGGAGAATGGTCGGATGAACCGCAGGCCCGAGCGGGCCGGGCGCAGCGCAGCACCTCCACCGTCCGTCTCCCCGTGAACCGTCCCTCCGGCTCGGAGCCTTCGTCTCACCTCGCCCTCGCCGCGGAGGCGCCGGTCACACGCGAGCCGATCCCGGCGCCGCTCCCCGCTCCTCGGTGGGGGCGCCGAGCGGCGCTGCTCATCGTGTGCGCGGGCGGCTTCTACGCGCTGGTCGCCCGGTTCGCACTCCAGGGCTACCCCTACTCGGGGGACGAGTACTCCACGGTCCTCCAGGCCGAGGGCTTCGCGCGGGGCGTGCTCAAGGCACCCGCGCCTCCGTACGCGGCCTGGGCGGCCGTCGACCACGTGGTGATGGACGACTTCGTCCGCAGCAAGTACCCGCCCGGCACGGCCGCGCTGCTGTCCGTGGGGGTGCGCGCCGGCGTGCCGTGGCTGGTGACGCCGCTGGAAGGGATGCTGGCGCTGGTCGCGTTCTGGTTCGCCGCGCGGGTGCTGCTGGATGCCCGGCGCGCCTTCCTGGCGCTGGCGTTCCTGGCCGCGATGCCGCTCTTTGCCTACCAGGCGGCCACCTTTCTCTCGCACACGCCGACGCTCCTCTTCGGCGCCCTAGCGATGCTGGCGGTGGCGCGCTGGGCGCGCTCGGGGCGAGACGGATGGCTGGTGGTGTTCGGCCTCTCGGTCGGGTGCGTGTTCCTCATCCGCCCGGTGGATGGAGTTCTCCTCGGACTCTCGCTGGTCGCCTTCCGGAGCGTGCGCGCGCTCCTCATCGGCGGCGCCAGCGCGTCTCCCTTCCTCGGGCTCACGCTTCTCTACAACAAGCTCCAGTTCGGCTCGCCCTTCACCGACGGCTACGAGGCAGGGAAGGCCGGCTTCGTCGCGATCTACGGCGAGAGCGGCGCGTTCCGGAACATCAGCCCGCTCCACGTCGTCAGCCCGTACGAGATCTTCAACCACCTGGCGGAGCTGGAGACGTTCTTCTTCGAGTGGACGGTGCCCGGTGCGGCGCTCCTGGCCTGCCTGGGCTGGGTGGTCCTCCGGCGGGAGCAGGCCGCGGGCGATGCGCGGGCGGCACCGCTGCAGCGCTGGTTCGGGGCGCTGCTGCTCCTGTTCCTGGCCGGCCTCCTCCTGACGTTCAACGAGCCCGACGACAGCCCGCGTCCGCGCTACCTGACGATGGTGCTGCTGCCGCTCGCGTTCCTGGCCGCGGTCGGGTGGGGCCCGGCCGCCGCCTTCGTCCGGCAACAGCTCGGGCGCTGGACCAGCAGACTGGTGGCGGCGGCGATCTGGATCGCGCCTCTCTTTTTGATGGCCACCTACCTCGAGCGGCGCATCCCGGAGGTGACCGTGCACACCGGGCTGAGCCGGCAGCTCGCGCGGGAAGACGTCGACTCCGGCGTCGTGATCATCCGCGCCGAGTGGCCCACCCGGTACGCGCGGAACGGCATGTTCTTCGACCGCGCGCCCCTGCTCCTCTCGGTCCCGGCGAACGTTCCCGCGTCCATCGTCGCCGGGCGGTTTCCGGGGCAGCCGGTGTACGAGGCGTTCGAGCCGCACGGCGCGAACCCCTGGAAGCATTCCTGGATCATCCGGCGGGTCCGGTGAGCGCGGCGACCCCGCTACAGGCGGTGGTGCTCGCGGGCGGGCTGGCGACGCGGATGCTCCCCCACACCGAGCAGGTGCCGAAGTCGCTGCTGGAGATCGCGGGCCGGCCGTTCGTGGACTGGCAACTCGAGCTGATCGCGCGGTCGGGGATCCGCGACGTGGTGCTGTGCATCGCCCATCTCGGCGAGCTCATCCGCGCGCACGTGGGCGACGGCAGCCGGCACGGGCTCACGGTTCGCTACGCGGAGGAGGAGCCCGGGCGGCTGCTCGGGACGGCGGGGGCGCTCCGGGCGGCAGTGGCGCTGCTGGCGCCCCGGTTCCTCGTGACCTACGGGGACAGCTATCTGCGGTTCGACTACGCGGAGCCGCTCCGGCTGCTCGAGGCTCATCCGGACTGCGACGGGGTGATGGCGGTCTACCGGAACGCGGGGAGCCTCGAGCCCTCCAACGTCGTCACCGACGGCACCTGGGTTCGCCAGTACCGGAAGGGGGCCGGTGGACCGGAGGTCGATCACATCGACTACGGGGCGACCGCGCTCCGCCGCGAGGTGGTGGAGGCGTTGCCTCCTGGCGTCCCCCTCGGGCTCGCCCGCGTCCAGGAGGAGCTGGCGACCCGCGGACGCTTGCGTGCGCTCGTGGTCCATGACAGGTTTTTCGAGATCGGCTCGCCGGCCGGCCGGACCGACCTCGAGCACCACTTGCGAACGTCCCGATGATCGTTTCCCGCGCACCGGTGCGCTTCTCGCTGGGGGGCGGAGGAAGCGACCTTCCCTCCTATTCTCGCGAGCATGGCGGGTTCGTCGTCTCCGCCGCGGTGGACAAGTTCGTCTTCGTGTGCGTCTCCCGGCGCTTCTACGACACCATCCGCCTGGCCTACTCCGAGACCGAGACCGTGGCCTCGGTCGACGAGATCCGGCACCGCATCTTCCGCGCCGCCCTGAAGGGGATGGGCTTCACCGGTGGACTCGAGCTCCACAGCCTGGCCGACGTGCCGGCCAACACCGGTCTGGGCAGCTCCTCCAGCTTCACCGTTGCGCTCCTCAATGGCCTCCACGCGTTCCGCCGCGAGTCGGTGCCGGCAGAGCAGCTTGCGCGCGAGGCGTGCGAGCTGGAGATCGGCGTCCTCGGCGAGCCCATCGGAAAGCAGGACCAGTACATCGCCGCCTACGGCGGAATCAGCGCCATGACCTTCCATCCCGACGGACGGGTGGAGGTGGAGCGCCTCGATCTGCGCGACGAGGTGATCGACGAGCTCGAGAACAGGCTCGTCGTCTTCTACTCGGGCGTGGAGCGGGCGGCCTCGTCGGTGCTGGTGCAGCAGGCGAGCGCCATCGTCGAGAACCGTGACGCCGCGGTGGAGCGCATGCACCGCATCAAGGCGCTGGGCCACCGGACGAAGGACATCCTTCTCGCCGGCGATCTGGACGCGTACGGCGAGCTGCTGCACGAGCACTGGATGCAGAAGCGGCGCCTCGCCGCCAGCATGACCGACGGGGTCATCGACGGGCACTACGAGGCTGCGCGCGGCGCGGGCGCCCTCGGCGGAAAGCTGATGGGCGCAGGCGGCGGCGGGTTCTTCCTGTTCTACGTCCGCCCGGCCGAGCGGCGCCGGGTGCACGAGGTGCTCACCGCCCGCGGCCTCAGGCCCATGCGCTTCCGCTTCGACTTCGACGGTGCCCGCATCATGGCCAACTTCCATCGCTCCTGAGGACCTTCCGTGAGCTTCACCGCCCGATACCTCTCCGAGAGCGCCGAGATCATCGCCCGGCTCGATCCCGCGGCTATCGACGCGGTCGCCACCGGCCTCGCGGGAGTGCGCGCCGACGGCGGTCGGCTCTTCGTGCTCGGGGTGGGCGGGAGCGCCGGCCACGCCAGCCACGCGGTCAACGACTTCCGCAAGCTCTGTGGATTCGAGGCGTACGCGCCGACGGACAACGTGAGCGAGCTCACCGCGCGCATCAACGACGAGGGCTGGGACACCTCCTTCGTCGAGTGGCTCCGCGGGTCGCGCCTGCGGCAGGGCGACGGGGTGCTGGTGTTCTCCGTGGGTGGGGGGAATCGCGAGCAAGGCATCAGCGTCAACCTGGTCCGGGCGCTGGAGCACGCGCGCGAGGTGGGCGCCCGTGTCTTCGGCATCGTCGGCCGGGACGGAGGCACGACCCGCGCGCTCGCCGAGGCCTGCGTGCTCATCCCCACCGTGGCCGCCGAGCGCGTCACGCCTCACACCGAGGGAATGTGCGCCGTCGTCTGGCACCTGCTGGTGAGCCACCCCGACCTGCAGCGGTCGCCCACGAAGTGGGAGAGCGTCCGGTGAGCGCCGCGGCGCGCCTGGCGATCCTCGACCGGGACGGCACGCTCATCGACGTGGTCCGCGACGAGGAGACCGGGGCGATCGTCACCGCGTTCCATCCCGATCAGCTGCGGCTCCTCCCCGGCGCGGTGGAGGGGCTCCGCGCGCTTGCCGGCGCGGGCTTCGTGCTGGCGATGGCCACCAACCAGCCGGGACCGGCGAAGGGCCAGATCTCCCGCGCCGCCGTCGCGCGCACCAACGCCGCCCTGCTCGCGCTGCTCGACGCGCAGGGCGTGTCCATCGCGGCGGTCGAGGTCTGCGAGCATCACCCCGAGGGAGGGCCGGGCGGCGACCCCGAGCTGGTGCGGGCGTGCGATTGCCGGAAACCGAGGTCGGGAATGCTGCGCTCGCTGCTCGCGCGCCTGGGCGGGGACCCGGCCAGGTCCTGGGCGATCGGCGATTCGGTCGCCGACCTCGAGGCAGGGCGGGCGGCGGGCCTGCGGACGGCACTCCTCGTCCCGCGGTCCCGGTGCGAGCTCTGTCCCCTCCGTGCTACGGACCTGGCCCCGGACGTCCAGGGTGCTACCCTGGTGGAGATCGCCTCGGCGATCGAGGGCCGGATGTATTAGGAGAGGGGCGTGGCTCTCTTCGTCGACAGCTCGGATCCGAGTGAAATCAAGGGTCTATTCGCCTGGGGCGCGTTCTCCGGGGTGACGACCAACCCCCTCATCATCTCCCGCGAGTCGCCCGGGGCGGATCTCGCGGAGGTGATGCGCGAGGTGCTCAGCGTCTCCACCGGGGACGTCTCGGTCGAGCTCACCACCGAGGGCGAGGAGGAGATGATGGCCGAGGGGCTCGGCTATCACGCCTGGGACCCCGAGCGGATCACCCTCAAGGTGCCGTTCTCCGAGGTCGGCCTGCGCGTCCTCCACAGGCTCACTCCGCGCGGCGTGAAGACCAACCTCACCTGCCTGATGGCCTTCAACCAGGCGTACCTCGCGGCGCTCGGAGGGGCCACCTACGTCAGCATCTTCTCCGGGCGCATCCGTGACATGGGGTACCCCGCCGGCCCGGTCATCGAGGCCACCCGCCGCGCGCTGGACCGCGAGGGGCTGCCGACCCGCATCATCGTCGGCTCGATCCGGCACCTGATGGACGTGACCGAGGCGCTGGAGGCAGGGGCGCACGTGGTCACCGTTCCCCCGGCCATCCTGCGCAAGATGGTGTGGCACCCGCGCACGGTCGAGACCATCGCCGAGTTCAACGAGGCCTGGCGCAAGCGCTCCGGCCCGCGCTGATGGAATTCGCGGGACGACGGGTGCTGGTGACCGGTGGCGCCGGCTTCGTCGGCAGCCACGTCGCGGACCGGCTCCTCGCCGAGGGGGCCGCGGTCACCATCCTCGACGACTTCTCCACCGGATGGCGGCAGTTCGTGCCGGGGCGCGCCCGGCTCATCGAGGCGGACCTGCTCGATCCATCGGCCGCCGCACGGGCGGTCGAGGGCTGCGACCTCGTCGTCCACCTCGCGGCGAACGCCGACATCAAGGACAACCTCCTCGAGCCGCGCCGGTGCATCGACCAGAACGTGATCGCCACCCAGAACCTGCTCGAGGCCATGCGTGCGGCCGGAGTCCGGGAGGTGGCCTTCGCCTCCACCGGGTCGGTGTACGGCGAGGCGACGGTGGTCCCCACCCCAGAGGACGCTCCGTTTCCGGTGCAGACGTCGATCTACGGAACGTCCAAGCTCGCCGCCGAGGGGCTCCTCACCTCCTACGCCCTGGGCTACGGCTTCCGGACGTGGATCTTCCGCTTCGTGTCGCTGCTCGGGCCCCGCTACACGCACGGGCACGTGATCGACTTCTGGCGGAAGCTGCGCCGTGACCCGACACGCCTGGACGTGCTCGGCGACGGGCACCAGAAGAAGAGCTACCTCCACGTGGGTGACTGCGTGTCCGGGATGCTCCTGGCCATCGCGAGAGCGAGCGGGCCAATCAACCTGTTCAACCTGGGGCACCACGACTGGATCGAGGTCGACCAGAGCATCGCGGTCATCACCAGGACGCTCGGAGTGAGCCCGCGGATCGTCCACGCCGGGGGCGAGCGCGGCTGGGTGGGCGACTCACCCCGCATCCTGCTGGACACGACGCGGCTCCGCGCGCTGGGCTGGGCCCCGACCCGGAGCATCGAGGAGAGCATCGTGGAGACGCTGGCGTTCCTCGAGGCAAGCCCCTTCGTGAACGACCGCCAGCAGACCACCGAGGGTGCACGCCGATGACCGCGAGCAAGGGCTCGGTGCGCGCGTTCCAGTTCCGCCCCACCTCCGCGGTGAGGACGGCGCGTGCGCACAACCGCTTCGTGGACTGCCCGGCCTGCGAGGCGGACAGGCCGAGCTACCTCTTTCATCGCGCCGGCGTCCGGTTCGTGCGCTGCACGGCCTGCGCCGCCGTCTACGTCAACCCCACGCGCGAGAAGCCGTTCAACGACCTGGACATCGAGCGCATCCAGGACTTCTCAGATCCTCGGGACCGCGCGCTGATGTCCGAGGACTTCGAGCGCCTCCTCCAGCGGGTGGAGGCGGACCATCAGCGCCTGGTCGGGGGGCCGCTCACGCGAACGTTGCTGCTCGGACGGTACCTGCCGGAGTTCGCGCAGGTGCCCTCGGCGGAGCGGCTGGGTCTGGAGGTCGCGACCTTCGACGACGCCCGCTTCGCGCGCGTGGCCCTCGACTCGGACATGGAGTGGGCGGCCCCTCACCTCGCGCGGATGCCCCAGGCCGTCATCCTTGCCGAGCTGCTCGAATCCCTGGCGGCCCCCCACGCGGTGCTCTCGCAGCTGGTCGCGGCGCTCCCGCCCGAGACGCTGTTCGTGGTCACCTACACCAACGCCGACTCGCTTCCGGCGCGGATGATGCGCCGGTACTGGTCTCAGCTCTTCGACCACAAGGCGGCGTTCCTCAGCACCGGCAACCTCACCGCGCTGGCGGCGCGCTCGGGGCTGGTGCTCAAGACCCAGTACCCGCTCCCGGTGACGCGCACCGTGCGCTACGCCGGCGACATCGCCTCCCGCATCCTCGACCGCCCGGCGGTCTCGACGCTCCTGCGGGCGACGCCGCTCGCGGATGTCGAGCTGCCGGTGCGGGCCGGGAACCGGGTGACGGTGTTCGGCCGGCGCTCCGCAGAAGCGAGCGCGCGCGAGAAGCTGTCGATCGTCATCCCGGTCTACAACGAGGCGCGCACGGTGGCCGAGGTCATCGACGCGGTGCTCGCCAAGCCGCTGAAGATCGACCGGGAGCTGATCATCGTCGAGAGCAACTCCACCGACGGCACGCGGGCGATCGTCGAGGGCTACCGCGGCCGACCCGGGGTGCGCCTGGTGCTGGAGGACCGGCCGCGAGGCAAGGGGCACGCGGTGCGGGCCGGCCTGGGCCACGTCACCGGCACCATCGTCCTCATCCAGGACGCGGACTTCGAGTACGACATCGACGACTACGACGCCCTCCTCGAACCGCTGCTCCAGCACAAGGCGAGCTTCGTGCTCGGCTCGCGCAGCCTCGGCCTCGACGACTGGAAGGTCCGCAGGTACGACGCGACGCCGGTGCGAGGGCTGGTGCTCAACTTTGGCCAGGTGTTGTTCGCGCGGACGTACAGCCTGCTGTACCAGCAGCGGGTCACCGACGTGAACACGATGTTCAAGGTGTTCCGTGCCGAGTGCCTCGACGGCCTGGACCTCAGGTCCAACGGCTTCGAGCTGGACATCGAGCTCGCGTGCAAGCTGGCGCGGAACGGCCACTCCCCGATGGAGGTCCCGGTCAACTACGTGGCCAGGGGCTTCGCGGAGGGGAAGAAGATCCGCTTCTGGCGGGACGCCGTGCCGTCCTACGCCTCGCTGTTCCTGCATCGCTTCTAGCGACGGTCGCGCTCAGCCGGGCTCGAGCGTCATGCCGGTCTTCCGGCAGAGCGCGTCGAACGCGGCCTTTCGCTGGAAGTAGCTCCGGTGCAGATCGAGGTCGCCGAGCGCACGCCGCGGCGTGCGCCTCGGAGAGCCGATGCCCAGCCCTAGCATAGCGCCGCGGGGGGCCGGGCCGGTGGAGCGTCAGGCCGCTAGCGCCGGACGTGGCCGACCGCGTGACCGGAGAAGCCACCGGAGCGCGCGGCGGGGGCCGACCGCGCGATGGGAGCGGGCCGGGCCATCGGAGCGTGCTGCACGGGCGCGGGCCGGACGACGACCCCGGGCCGGGCGAAGCCACCCGGACGGGTCACGACGACGCCGGGACGGGGAGCACCCACGTACGGCGCAGGGCGAACCACCGCGCCCGGATAGACCCGGTGCGACGGAGAGCCGTACCAGCCGCGGTTCGCCCAGGCTGGACCACCGCCACGGTAGCCGTACCACCGGCCGCCGAAGCCCCGGCCGTACCAGACGAACCGGTTGAAGCCGTAGAGGCCGAAGTACGGACGAGGGCCGATGCCCCAGACCCAGGGCGCCACGACCCAGCGCCAGCCGTACGCCGGGGCGTAGACGTACATGTCCGGGTACGCGCTGGCCGGCAGGTAAGTGTACGCCGCGCCGTACGGCATCCAGACCCAGCCGTACTGCGACGTGTAGACCCACTGGCCGGACGTGCTCGGAGCGGCGACCGCCGGGGGCGGGAGAGGCTCCTGCACGTCAGGCGAGCCGTACTCGCTCGAGGGGGGAACCGCCGGCTGGGCGTAGGTGTCGTCCTGCGGGAGCGGCTGGACCGGCGCCGTGGTGGCCGGTGGCGGCGGCGCGTACGGGGGCGGAGGGGGAACGGCCTGTGGCTGGGGCGTCGGAGGCTGATCCACCGGCGGGGTGGTCGAGACCACCTGCGCGCTGGCTACCAGCGGAGCGATCAACAGCAGCGTCGAGAGAAGTCGTTTCATCGTTGCGTCCTCAACTGCCTTCGACGACCGGACGGGGTCGGCGATTCACCGGCCCCCTTTCCAGGCGGCCCACATGGTCCCAGACGGCCGCCCGGGCCCCCTGTCGCCCTGTCCTGAATTCACCCGGTTGGCTGCATCCACGAAGCGCCAGTGTCCAGGCGGAGTTAGCTTCCCGGCTCGCATGCTCTCCGCCCTGCTGAGCCTCACCGTCCTGGCCTCCCCGGCCGCTGCCCCGTCCCATGCCCCGGGCGCAACTCCCCCTTCCGGGATCGTCTTCCTCGAGGACGACTACCGGGGCGCGCTGGCAAAGGCGCGGGCGGAGAAGAAGCCGCTGTTCCTCGACAGCTGGGCGACCTGGTGTCACTCCTGTCTCTCGATGCGGTCCTTCGTCTTTCCGGACGCCGGGCTGCGGCCGGCGAAGGACGCGGTGGTCTGGCTGTCGGTGGAGACCGAGGCGCCGAAGAACCGCGAGGTGGTTGAGAAGTTCCCGGCGGACGGGCTGCCGACGTTCCTGCTCATCGATCCCGACACCGAGAAGGTCATCGGCCGGTGGCTCGGAACCTCGTCGGTGAACGAGATGCGCCAGTTCGTCCTGGACAACACGGCCTCCTGGCAGGCGGCGCGCAAGGGCGGGAAGGTCTCGGAAGCGCTGCTGGCCGAGCAGGAAGGAAACGCGGCCCAGCAGAAGAAGGACTATGCCGCGGCCACCGCTGCCTACCGCCGGGCAGTCTCGCTCTCCGCGAAGAACGACCCGATGCGCGCGGCGCGCGTCGACATGCTCCTGTCCGCGCTCATGCGGCACGGCACGCCGGAGGCGGTGAAGGAATGCGTGACGCTCTCGCACGCGGAGCTGGCCAAGATGCCGGCCACGCCGACCGGCGCGGACGTCGCGGACACGGCGGCCAGCTGCGCGGTGAAGGCCGGCGACACTCCCGAGGCGAAGAGGCTCCTCACCGCGTCACTGAAGCGGCTCGAGTCGCTCGCCGGGGATCCGAAGGCGGCGCTCTCGGTCGATGACCGGAGCTCGATCTACGCGAGCCTCGCCGACCACCTCGACGAGCTGAAGCGGCACGACGATGCGGTGGCCGCGATGCGCAAGCGCGCGTCGATCCTGGAGGAGGCGGCGGCCCGTGCGCCGGACGTGACGACCGCGGCCACGTTCGACGCGCACCGGACCGAGAGCTACCTCTACCTGGGTGAGCTGGGGAAGGCGGAGAAGCTCCTGTCGGGCCGGGAGAAGGAGCTGCCCAACGACTACAACCCTCCCGCGCGCCTCGCCCGGGTCCTGCTCGAGCAGAAGCGTGCCCCGGAGGCCGAGGCGGCGGTGAACCGCGCGCTGGCGCTGATGACGGAGGGGCCACGGAAGGTTGGCATCCTCGGGCTGAAGGCGCGGATCTTGGGCGCCCAGGGCAAGGACAAGGCGCCGGTGCTGCGCGAGCAGCTGGCGCTGATGAAGAGCCTCCCGGCCAGCCAGGTCAATCCGGAGTCGCAGCAGAAGGTGGAGAAGGAGCTCGCCAGCCTGGAGGCCGCTCCGCACGCCCAGCGCTGAGCCCTGGTACGTTCCGGGGCATGGCAGTCGCGCTCCTGGGCTTCGGACGTTTCGGGAGAGCGCTGGGGTCGTTGCTCTCCGAGGCGCGCATTCCGTACCGCGCGCTCGATCCCGTGGCCGCGGTCCCCGACGCGGTCCGTGCCACGGCGTTGCCCGAGCTGGTCGGCGGCGCGAGCGTGGTGGTGGTTGCGGTGCCGGTGCCCCGGACGCGCGAGGCGCTCGAGTCGCTGCGGCCTCACCTCGCGCCGGACCAGGTGGTGCTCGACGTCGGGAGCGTGAAGATGCACCCGTTCTCCGACCTCGAGGCGGTGCTCGGTGCGGAGATTCCCTGGGTCGCCACCCATCCTCTCTTCGGTCCGCTGAGCCTCGCGCTCGCCGAGCGGCCGCTCCGGGTCGTCGTCTGTCCCTCGCCCCGTCACCCCGAGGCAGCGGCGCGCGCCGGCGAGCTCTACCGGAGCATCGGCTGCGAGATCATCGAGCAGACGGCCGAGAGTCACGACCGGGTGATGGCTCACACCCACGCGCTCACCTTCTTCGTGGCGAAGGGGATGCTCGACGCCGGCGCAGGCATGGAGGTCCCGTTCGCGCCGCCGTCGTTCCAGGCCATCTCCCGGACCATCGAAACGGTGCGATCCGACGCCGGGCACCTCTTCGCCGCGATCCAGCGCGAG
>CAZDSB010000653.1:0-5084 GCA_964507515.1 uncultured Myxococcaceae bacterium | reverse complement strand
CCGCGACCTGACGTTCAAACGCCTCACGGGGGCGCGGCCTCCCGGGTGTCCGACCCGGTGGACGGCTCGACGGGAGACGCCGGCCGGGCTCGACGTCCGGACTCATTGCTTGCCCGAAGCAATGATCAACCGGTGAATCGTTCGTTCGGGCAGGCAATCACCCCGTAGCCACGAGAGACCCGGGCAGTCTTTCGGGCCCTATCTGCCGCTGGTCGGCTCCCGGCGCTCGAACCGAAGCCGGAGAAATCAACGGCCGGGGCGGACGTCAGCCAGGGACACCGTGCGAGCTCCCCGTCCGATCGTCGGCCTCCCGCTCCTTCTTCTGCCCCTCCTCATCCCGGCGGCCCTCTGGGCGGCCGGTCCTTCGGCTCCCGGGGGACACGCGCTCGCTTTTCCGCCGTATGACTCCGTCCCGGGGCTCGCGCCCTACGGGTCGCGCGAGGCATACGCTGCTGCGTCGGCAGATCGTCGCTTCGTCATGGAGCAGATCCGGTACCCCAGCGACGGCCTCACGGTGCTCGCGTACGTCTACCGGCCGGTGACGTCGAGCGGGAGGCTCCCGGTCATCGTCTTCAACCGCGGCAGCTGGACGTGGGAGTCGTTTCATCCGCAGCTGCTGGTGATGGCACACCGGCTCGCCGAGGCGGGGTACGTCGTGGTGGCGCCGATGTACCGCGGAAGCGGTGGCGCTCAGGGTCGGGACGAGATGGGTGGGGCGGAGCTGGACGACCTGGTCAACCTCCGGCCGGTGCTGGCGACGGTCCCCGGAGTGGACCCGGCGCGGCTCTACCTCTACGGCGAGTCACGGGGCGGGATGATGGTGTACCAGGCGCTCCGCAGCGGCTTCCCGGCACGGGCGGCGGCGGTGTTCGGGGCGTTCACGGACCTCGAGGGGATGCTGGCGGCTCCGAAGGGCATCGAGATGGCCCGGAAGATCTGGCCGCAGGAGCTGGAGAAGGATCGTGCAGGGCTCGTCGAGCGGAGGTCGGCGCTGCGCTGGCCCGAGAGAATCTCCGCGCCGGTGCTGATCATGCACGGCGGCGCCGACCGCTCGTGCCCACCCGAGCAATCGCTGAAGCTGGCCGCGGCGCTGCAGGCCGCGGGAAAGCCCTACGAGCTGAAGGTCTTCTACGGCGAGGGCCACGTCCTCTCCGGACGCGCCGAGGAGCGGGACCAAGACGCGGTCCGCTGGTTCCGGCGCTTCCCCTGAGCCGCGCTGTCCGTGCGTGCGCCCCCCGGCGAGTCGACAGCACGCTCGGGTGCTAGAGCAACCACGCGCAACGAGACCGAGAGGCTCGACGGTCGAAGTTGCTATTGCACCTCGAGGCTTGAGTCCGTCCTCCCGGGCCTAGCCCAGGCCCTGGTCTCATCCGAGCGCCCCGGGGGACGAGCCCGATCCGCTCGCGCCGAGCAGGGCCGTGCGAGCGCGCGAAATCGCGGAGGCCGCCCGGTTCGGCGTGGCGTGGGCGGTCGACGGTTTCCGCTGACCCAAGAGCCGACCGGGACCGTGAGCCAGCGTCCGGGCGCGGGCAGCTACCGCGCATCGATCGGAAGGACGGCCCCGCACGACCAGCACGTCTCGAAGTTCGCCGGGTTCTCCTCTCCACATGCCTGGCACGCGACGTCCGCCTCGTGGGTCCGCTTCGACATGTCCTGGAGGACCTCGTTCGCGCGCTCCGCGTTCCGGGCCTGCACCCAGACCTCGACCGGCTCCGCCTCGAGGGCAGCCATGTGCCGGCCGCGGATCTCCCCCCCGACACCGCGCCTTCCGAGGGCGGCGAGGAGCAGCTCCGCGTGCCCGACGCTCGGGCACCGGCTCAGCAGGACCCACCCACTTCCCCCGGGGCTCACGACCCCGCGTTCCGGTCGGGCGTCCCACTCGCCAGCTTCGCGTAGGCGACCGCGACTTCCCCCGCCACCCGCGCATTCATCGACAGCAGCGCCACGTTCGCCCGGAGCGTGCGCCCGCCGGTCGCCTCGACCAGCCGGCCGAGCAGGAACGGCGTCACCGCCTTGCCCGAGACGCCCTCCCGCCTCGCCTCGGCCTCCGCGGCCACGAGCGCCCGGTCGAGCTCGTCCCGCTTCAGCGCAACCTCGATCGGCGGCGGGACGGCGAGCACGATGGCCTGGGGAAGCCCGAGGGCGCGCTGCGCGTGGAGCACCTCGGCGGCGAGCTCCGGGGTGTCGGCCCGGTGCGCGAGCGGAAGGCCGGAGCGGTCGGCGTAGAAGGCGGGGAACTCGCTCGTCCCGTACCCGAGGACCGGCACGCCGAGCGCCTCCAGAGCCTCGAGCGTCCGCGGCAGGTCGAGCACGCTCTTCGCCCCGGCGCACACCACCATGCCCGGGTAGCGCGCGAGCGCGGCGAGGTCCGCCGAGACGTCCCCGCCGTCGCCCCGGTGAACCCCACCGATGCCGCCGGTCGCGAAGACAGGCAGACCGCAGGCGGCCGCCACCGCGCAGGTCGCGCTCACCGTCGTTCCACCGGTCGCCCGCTGGAGCACGGCCGAGGCCAGCTCGCCCACCCCCACCTTCCACCGCCGCTCGCCGTCCGCGGCGAGCCGACGGACCTCGTCCGCCGAGAGCCCGCAGCGCACCACCCCGTCGATGACCGCGACGACGGCCGGAACGGCGCCCGACTGCCGGACCGCCTCCTCCGAGACCCGCGCGGCCTCGAGGTTGACCGGATGCGGAAGGCCCTGGGCGATGACCGACGACTCGAGCACCACGATCGGGCTGCCGGCGGCCCGGGCGCGCTCCACCTCGTCGGAAAGGCGCACCTCCATCAGCTGGGGCGCTCCGCGAGGAGCACGCCCTGCATCTCCTCGTCCTCGAGCGGCCGTCCGTCCCTGCCCATCGCCACCGCGTTCACGCTGTCCTCGTCGATCTCCACCGTGGCGCCCTTTCGCCACTCGGTGGTCTGGGCGGCGCCGTCCACCAGCTTCCCGGTGATGCGGCCCTCCTCCCAGGCGAGCACCTCGAGCCAGAGGTTCTCCTGGACCGCGTCTCCATCGGGATGGGTCTCGAAGGGAGCACGGACGAGGAAGGTGAGCGGCTCCATGAGCCCGCGGCGGTGAAAGCGCGCCTTGAACGCCGGTCGGAGTCGCGCGGCCTGGCTCGCGAGCGCCTCGGAGCGCGTGGGGTCCTCTTGCTCGAAGCGGCCCCGGTACGGCCGGAGGAGCTCGGACGTCGTGTGCCGGCCCTCGGGCGAGACCACGGTCCAGTACTCGCTCTCGTGGCCCTCGAAGGTCTCCAGCGGAACGCCGAGCATCCCGTGGCGGGCCTCCTCGGACGACACCAGCATGAAGGCCTCGCCGTTGCTGGTCTCCATCGGGATGCGGGGGGTGGGCCCCTCTCCGAAGGCCAGGTCGGTGCACAGCTCGTGGAGGAAGCTCTCCGCCGGGAGGAGATCGGCCTCGGCGAGGTGGAAGATCTCCACGTCCCGCTGCCCGAACTTCGCCATCCCGTGCGAGTGCACCCACAGCGGCGCGTCGCCCGGGGCGGCCTCGAGCGCGTGGAGGTTCACGTGGTCGCGGATGTCGAAGTCCAGCTCGGTGATCTCCCGGACGTCCTCCTCTTCGTGGAGCTTGAAGGCGCTCGCGTCGAGCAGGACGCCCTCTCGCTTCTCGAGCAGGCCGCGGACGCACCACAGGGCCTCGAACACCCCCACCGTGGGCTGGCTCCCGGGCGGCGTCTCGAACGCCACCCGGTACAGCCCGCGGGCCTGGCGGAGGCGGGCGTGGGCGCTCTCGCTCCCGGTCAGGAGCTCGGGTGTCCACCCGAGGGGAGACTCCAGCGCCTCGAACCGGACCGCGATCTCCGCCTCGGCGGACCGCAGCCGGAAGCTGCCGGGAGCCTCGTCCAGCTCGACCGTGACCTCGTCCGTCTCGAACGCCTCACCGATCGTCTCCGGCCCCAGCGGCTCGGTGTCCTCGGTGGCGACGATGTAGACCTCCTTCACGGCTCGGAGACTCCCTTCGCTGCGCCCCGGAGCATTCTGGGCACGACTACAGCACCCGGAGGTGCGGGGGGACAGGGCGGGCTGCTGGATTGGTCTCGTGTAGACTGGACTGCGGCCGCATGCGACCACCCGGACGGAACTTGCCGCCCCACCAAGCCGCGATGCTCGCCGGACGCTCGGTGAGCGCGACCCGCGGCGAGCCGGTGGAGCTCGACGAGGATGGGCTGCCGCTGCAGACGCGCATCCGCTCCGGCGCCGAGAGCACCGCGCTCAACGTGGTGGCGATCCTCCGCGAGACCCTGGAGGATTTCCGGAACGCGGACCGGTACTTCAAGGTCAAGGCCGCGATCCTCGCCGCCTGGGTGGTGCTGAGCCTGGCGGGCGTGTTCGTCGCCTGCCCCTCGGCGCCCACGCTGATCGGTCCGAGCACCTCGCTGGGTGCGCGACTGATCATGGGCGAGGAGCCGGAGCACCCGGCCTACGTGCTGTCCAACGAGAGCGACCGGGCCTGGGAGGACGTCGTGGTGGTGGTGAACCACTCCTACCGCGCGGCGATCAGTCACGTGGAGCCCCGGGCCTTCGTGACCATCACCCCGAAGCAGCTGATGGGCGACAACGGGAAACTCGCGCCGTTCAACCTCAAGGCGACGGACATCGAGCTCCACACCCGGAAGGGCAGCGTCCTGCTGCTCGAGAACGGCGAGCGGCGATGACGCTCGACCCGCTGGTTCACGTCCTGTCGCTGCGCTGCGACCCGGCGGCCGCGTTCGACGCCTACGCGCGCATCGGCGAGTGGTGGCACCCCGACTACACCTCCGACGCGATCACCCTGGCGACGGTGATCATCGAGCCACGGGTCGGAGGTCGAGTCTTCGAGCGGCATCGTGACGGGCACGCGGTCGAGTGGGGCCGGGTGACGTTGTGGGCGCGGCCTCGGGTGCTGGCCTACACCACGCACCTGGCCCAGCTGCCGGAGACGCCGTCCGAGATCCTGGTGATGTTCGAGGCGACCGCGAACGGATGCACCGTCCGCCTCGAGCACGGCGGCTGGACGGCGGCGAACGTGGAGCAGCGGGCGAAGTTCCGCGAGTGGCCGCTGCTGCTCCGCCGGTTCGCGGCGCTGGCC
>CAZDSB010000652.1:0-7107 GCA_964507515.1 uncultured Myxococcaceae bacterium | reverse complement strand
AACCGGTGGACGCCGACGAGCTGCTCACCGCCTTCGCGCGGGGCGGCGTGCTTCCCGCCGGCGAGGTGCCCGACGAGCCCGCGGCGCCGTCGCTCGCCCGCGCCGAGTGGGAGCACATCCAGCGCGTGCTCAGCGACGCCGGGGGCAACGTGTCCGAGGCCGCGCGCCGACTAGGCCTCCACCGGAAGTCGCTCCAGCGGAAGCTCCAGAAACATCCGCCACGGAGGTGAGTCCGGGCGTCAGTTCAGGACGAACTGGAGGCTCGCCGTCGCGGTGATTCCGACCGTCTGCTCGCCGAAGAGGTGCGTGGCGAACGGCACCTGCACCTGTGCGAGCAGCCAGATCGGGCCGCCCACGTTCCAGGCGACGCCGGGAACGGCCGACACCACCAGGCCACCGGTGTTCTCCTGGAGCTCGCCGTCCGACCGGTCGCGTCCCGCGTAGCGCCCATCCACGCCGAGCTGGATCGCAAACGGCTCGACCACCCGGTACCGCAGCTGCGCGCTCCACAGGACCGCGTCGCCGAAGCGGTACTGATAGCTGTTCGTCGTCCGGAAGCGGCCGGTCACCGAGACGATGAAGTTCCAGGGGTCCTGGTGGAAAGCGTAGAGCGCGCC
Organism: uncultured Myxococcaceae bacterium; assembly: GCA_964507515.1. GTDB lineage: Bacteria > Myxococcota > Myxococcia > Myxococcales > Myxococcaceae > RPRB01. The sequence continues at coordinate 6,490 of CAZDSB010000652.1, read as the reverse complement.
GACGTAGGGCCCCCACGCTCCCGTACCGAGCTGCGCGTGCTGGTCGATGCGCTCTCCGTTCGCGGCGGTCGTGTCGTCGGTCCCCGTCGGAAAGGATGTCCCGGCGGTGAGCGCGAGGTTCTGCCGCCGCTGCGCCTGGATGCTCGTCGCGTCCCAGAGGAAGACGCGTACCCCGAGGTCCACGTCGCCGAGGCCCATGGGGACCGCGGTCTCGGTCGCGTCCGTCGGAGTTGCCGAGAGCGCCCAGTCCTTCCGCACCAGCGGGACCTGGAGGACGAGGTTCACCCGCGAGAACGGGCTGTAGACCACCACCGGGCGGAGTGTCATCTGCGTCAGCGACTCGGTCCGGTCCGGCTCGTCGTCGCTGCGGGCACTCGCGGTCAGGTACTCGTACTCGAGCGCGAAGCGCACCGTGTTCGCGACCGGCATGGAGTCACCGGCGAGCACCAGCGGATCTCCGCACCCACACACCGAGCAGGCACGCGCGACCGAAGGGAGGGCGAGGACGGCCGAGGCGATCAGCAGGGCGGCGAGCCGGAGCATGCGCCCGACGATCTAGGGGCTCCCGTGACGTGTTGACCTGCGGCAAGGTGCCGCACGCGAGTGGCGCGACGCGCGGGACCCTCAGCGCTGCTGGCGGTTCAGCACCCGGAGCACGGCGCCGACGAGGTCCACCGAGTCGACGGGCCGGGTCAGCTCGGCGTCGTAGCCCTCGCGTCGGGCGCGGGCGCGCTCGGCCGGCCGAGAGCCGTCCACGAGCGCCACGGCGCGAAGCGAGATGCCCGACTCGCGCCGAACCTGCCCCAGCAGGCCCCGGGTCGGGTCACCGAAGCCCATCTGCCCGCTGACCAGCACGTCTGGCCGGGTCGCGCGGGCGTGGGCCACCGCCTGCCCCGGGTCGCAGAGGTCCACGTCGGCCCCGGCGCGCGCGAGCGCGGTCGCCATCAGCTGACCCGCCGTCCGCTCCTCGGGGACGAGCAGGACGCGGACACCCGCGAGCGGCAGCTGCGCCGAGGAAGGTGGCGCGAGCGCAGCGACCGCCGGCGCGCCCTCCTGAGCCGGTGCGGGGACGGAGAGCCGGAAGGTGGCGCCCTGACCGGCGGGGCTCTCCACGCTCAGCGTCCCGCCGTGTAGCGCCGTCAGGCGGCGGGCGATGGACAGACCCAGGCCGAGCCCCGTCCCGCGCTGCTCGTTCTCCTCCCCCTTCCAGAACGGCTCGAACACGTGCGGCAGCGCCTCGGGGGAGATGCCCGGTCCGGCGTCGCTCACCTCGAGCGTCACCCCGCCGTCCGCCCGGCGCATCCGCACCTGCACCGTGGAGCCCGGCGGGGAGTACTTGAGCGCGTTGGAGAGCAGGTTCCACATCACCTGCGTGAGCCGGCCGGGGTCGCCGTAGAGCGCCGGGAGCTCGTGGATGGCCTCCACGTCGAGGTAGACCTCGCGATCCTCGGCCTCGGGTTGAACCGTCTCCACCGCGTCCCGAAGCACGGCGCCGGGGTTCACCCACTCGCGCTTGAGCACCAGCTTGCCGCGCGCCATCCGCTCGGCGTCGAGCAGGTCGTCCACGAGGCGGGCCTGTGCGCGCGCGTTCCGGAGGATGGCGGTGATCGCGCGCTCCACCGTGTCGGGGTCGGAGCGCCGGGCCTGAAGAGACCTCGCCCAGCCGAGAATGGCGGTGAGCGGAGTCTTGAGGTCGTGCGCGACCGCCGCGACCGCCAGGTTCCCGCGCAGGGCCCCCTCGGCCTGCTCGCGCGCCGCCTGCGCCTCGGCGAGCTCCTCGAGGTGTGCCCGCTCGGTCATCCGCCGGGTGGTGACGTCCAGGACCAGCGCCGCCAGCCCGCGAGCCCGGCCGGCGGTGTCCACCAGAGGCCTGCCGTACCAGGCGTGCCAGCGCAGCGCGCCGTCCAGGTGGATGCACGGGTACTCGAAATCGTGGATTCCGCGATCAGACAGGGCCCGCCAGAGCGTGTTCCAGACGCGTTCCCGCTCGTCGGCCTGGACGTGCTCGAGGAACGCGTCGACCGTGCGCGGCACCGTCCCGAAGAGCGACTCGGCCCGGTCCGTCCAGCTGAAGCGCCCGCTCTGGAAGTCGTACTCGCAGCTGGCGAAGACCGCGGCCGTCGGCAGCGGGCCGGTCTCGATGCGCTCGCTGTCCGACGGGTTCACGGGAAAAGCACCTCTTGACTGGAAACCCCAGGCGCCTGCCCGCCGCGAACACCACCCGTGAAGTCAGCGACCGGCGCTGGCCGCCTTGCGGACCCTAGCGCGCGACTCGCGGGCCGCGCCACGGCGGGTCCTACACGCCCCGTCTGTGTGGGTGCACGAGTCGGTTCACACCGGTGGCGAGTCGCACCGACCTCGCCACCACCCCACCGCGAAGTTCCGGGGGCTTACGCCTTCGGCTTCTCGAGGATGACCTCGACGCGCCGGTTCTTCGCCCGGCCGGCGGAGGTCTTGTTGTCGGCGACGGGCCGGTCCTGGCCCACGCCCTGGGCGCGGATCTGGTCGGCCGGGACGCCCCCGTCGATGAGGTACTTCCGCACCGTCTCCGCGCGGGCCTGGCTGAGCTTCATGTTCGTCTCGGGCTTTCCGGTGCTGTCGGTGTGGCCCTCGACGAGGACGGTCCGCTGGGTGCCCTTGAGCGCCTCGGCCACGATCTTCAGCCGGTCGACGGCCACCGGCTGGAGGTCCGCCTTGCCTGTCTTGAAGGGGATGCCGCCGGCGAGGGTGATGATGGTGCCCCGCTCGTCCTCCTTCACGTCGGCGAACTTCTGCAGGCGCTTCCTGGCCTCCTCCGCCTCGCGGGCGGCGCGCTCGGCCTCGGCGCGGGCCGCGGCGTCGTTGGCCGCAGCGCCCTTCTCGTCCCATTCCTTCTGGAGGGCGGCGAGCTCCTCCTCCTTCGTCGCTGCTGCTGCGGCGGCGGCACCAGCACCGGTGGCGCTGTCGGCCACCTCTGCGCGGTACAGGGCCTCCTTGGACAGGTCACGCTCGCGCGACGGGTCCTTCCCGCGCTCGAAGGACGCCTGCGCGTCCTGCGCCGCCTGCGCCGCGCCGATGGACTTCTTCGCGGCGTCGAACTCCTTCGGATACTTCTTCGGATCGCCGTTCTTCACCGCGTGCGCGTAGGTGTCCTTCGCCTTGGCGAGATCCGGATAGGTGAACGGCGCGGAGCAGCCGGCGCAGAGGGCGAGGGCAACGGTGAGCTTGATCGATCGCATGGTCATCACTCTCCCTTTCACTTGCCCAGCTTGGTCTTGAGATCCGCGATCTTCGCGTCGAGGTCCTTGACCCTGGCCTGGTTCGTCGCCTCGGTGGCCTTCATCTTCGCGTCGTCCGCGGCGGCGCTGGCCAGCGACAGCTGCTGGAGCGCGGCTGCCGGATCACCGCCCTTGATGAGGTTCTGGGCGCTGGCCAGGTACTTCTCCGCCTGGGCCAGCAGATCGCTCGAGGCAGGGAAGTTCGCCGCGCCCGCGGCCTTGGCGGCCTCGAGCGCTGACTGGGTCGCCTTCAGCTTGGGAGAGGGGTCCACCGTGGAGCAGCCCACGATGGCTGCCCCCAACGCGACCAACGCAACGATTCGACGCATGGGGAAGTCCTCGGAACGGCGGGGTTTCGAAACGACGCGTTCAGACATCGCTCGTGCAGTACTTGCAGCGGGTGGCGGCGGTGGGAAGGGCCTCGGTGCAGCGCGGACAGGTCTTGGTGGGCGCGGGCGGCGGCGTCTTGATCAGCGCCTTGGTGACGAGGAACACCACCAGGGCGACGATCGCGAAGTCGACCAGGCGCCCTATCAGGTCGCCGTACTTGATGGCGTTGGTGACCTTGCCCGCCGCATCGTGGGTGAGCGGGATCTCCCAGGTCCGCCACTCGCCGCCGGGCAAGATGATGCCGACGATCGGCATGATGATGTCGTCGACGATCGCGCTCACGACCTTGCCGACCGCGGCGCCGATCACGACACCGACTGCCAGTGCGAGGGCGTTCTGTTTCAGCAAGAACTCGCGAAAATCCTTCGCAAGGCTCATCGCGCTTTCCCCTCCGTCGAGCCGTCACGTCCTGCCCTTGTCTCGCCCGAAACGCAACAGGAACCGTACCTAGGGTCGATTGACCGTTGGTGCGGCTGCAACCAAGGTCGTACACGATGTTCCGACTGGAGGCATCCGCCATGCCCGACGACGAGCCCGATTTCTCCGACGTGCAGGGGGGCAGCTCGAGCATCTCGACCGATCAGCAGGTCGATCGCACGTACACCGTCCGCCCCGGTGACAGCCTCAGCAAGATCGCCAAGGCGCTCCTGGGCGACGCCAAGAAGTGGCGCGTTCTCTACGACGCAAACAAGGACGTGGTGGGCAGCAACCCTGACCTCATCAAACCGGGTCAGGTTCTGAAGATTCCGAAGGCCTGAGCACCACCCGACACACGCGAGGAACTCCGATGCTCCGAAAGGCCGCCCTGTTCGGTCTGTCGCTTCTCGTGCTCTCCGGCTGCAAGAAGGAGCCGCCGCCTCCTCCCCCGCCGCCACCACCCGTCGCCCAGGCGCCCCCGCCGACGCCACCTCCGGCGCCCTTCCACGTCACCTCCGTCCAGCTCGGCAAGGGGATCCAGCCCGACAACACCGTCCAGACGGCCACCACCACCTTCGGGCCGAAGGACACCATCTACCTCTCGGTGACCAGCGAGGGCATCGCGCCCCAGGCGCAGCTCGCCACCCGGTGGACGTTCGGCCCCAAGCAGGTGCTGGTTCACGAGGAGAGCAAGACGGTGAGCCCGCCCTCCGAGAAGCCGATGCGGACCGAGTTCCACATCTCCAAGCCCTCGGGATGGCCCGCCGGGGACTACACGGTGGCCCTCACCGTCGACGGGCAGCCCTCGCAGACGCAGACCTTCACCGTCGCGAAGACCGGCGCGAGGCACTAGCAACGCGGCTCCGGCGGCGCGGGACCTCGGTCCCGGAGACCGCCGCCCGCATGTCGCTGCGACGGTAGGCGTGGGCCAGGCACCGGGTGGAGTGCGCGAGGCCCACCTCGCCGCGCCGGTCGAGCACGATGAGCCCTGCCCGTCCCTGGACGGAGCGCTCGAGGACGGCGAGGGCCTCGGCGGCGGCCCGGCTCGCCGACGCGCCTTGCTCCATCGCCACCAGCGCCCGGGTCGCGAGGCCCACCCGGAGGATGTGCTCCCCCCAGCCGGTGCAGGCCACCCCACCCGTTCGTGAGTCCGCCACGTAGCCCACCCCGGGCACCGGCGCGTCGCCCACGCGCCCCGGAAGGCTGAACGCGACGCCGCCGGTGCTGTTCCCCGCAGCGAGCTGGCCGCCGGCGTCCAGCGCGACGGCCCCCACGGTGTCGTGGGCGAAGTCGTCCGCGGTGCCGAGGCGGCCGGCGAGGAAGTCGGTGTACCGCTGCCGCTCCCGGTCCACGACGAAGGTCTCCGGGTCCACCAGCTGCAGGCCCTGCTCCTGCGCGAACCGCTCCGCCCCCTCGCCCACGAGCAGGTGATGCCCGGAGCGCTCCAGGACGGCGCGCGCGAGGCGGATGGGATGGGCGACGCGGTGCACGTTCGCGACGGCGCCGACGTGAAGCGTCCGCCCGTCCATGAGGCCCGCGTCGAGCTGCACCCGCCCCTCGGCGGAGAGCACCGAGCCACGACCGGCGTCGAACGTGGGGTCGTCCTCGAGCAGCTCGACCGCGGCCACCACCGCGTCGAGGGCGGAGGCACCCGAGGCGAGCACTGCGAAGCCCCGCTCGGCAGCTGCGAGGCACCCCGCGGCGTGCGCCTGCTGCGCCTCCGGCGGGATGCTCCAGGCCCCCCCGTGGACCACGATGGCCGTCCTCCGTGCGGTCATGACCCTCCCCGGACCCTACGTCAGCCGTGCGGCAGACGCGGCGTCCGGACGGTTTCACTGGACCGGGGTGCATGCCTACCGTGGCCCCTCATGGCATCCCCCTTCCAGAAGCGGTGGGTCCGCGTCCTGGCCATCGTCGTCGGCATCCTGGTGGCAGTCCTGTTCGTGCTGTCCCTCGTGCTCGACTCCATCCTCACCAAGCGAGCGCAGGCCGAGGCAGCCACTCTCTCGACGCAGCTCGGGCGTCCCGTCTCCATCGGCCGGGTCTCCACCAGCATCTTCACCGGCCTCGGCGCGACCGTCTCGGGCCTCGAGGTCGGGGCCGCTCCCGACGAGGGCGTGCCACTGGCCCAGGTCAAGGAGGTGGGGGTGAAGGTCGCGGCGCTCCGGGCGCTGGCCTCGATGGGCAAGGACATCGTGGTCCGCTCCATCGAGGTGAGCGAGCCGGTGGTGAACCTCGTCCGCCTGCCGGACGGGACGACCAATCTGGAACGCGTCCAGGAACGGCTCGCCGCGCAGGAGAAGCCGAAGCCGGCCGAGCCCCCGAGCAGCGAGCCGAAGGACCTGTCCGCGATCCGCGTCGACCACGCGGAGGTCACCGACGGTCGGGTGCGGCTGGTGGACCGGAGCACCGGGAAGACCCGTGAG
>CAZDSB010000651.1:0-4556 GCA_964507515.1 uncultured Myxococcaceae bacterium | reverse complement strand
AACGGTGGACGAGCCGCTTCTCCTCCGCGGTCTCGATCTTGTCCTCGATCGGGAACGGGGTGGGCTCGCTGCGATTGAAGACGGTGAGGGCGGTGGCGCGGACCTCGATCTCCCCGGTCTTCATCTTGGGGTTCACGTTCGCGCCGCGGCTGACGACCTTTCCCTGGACGCCGATGCACCACTCGAGGCGGAGGGTACCGGCGAGGGCATGCGCCTCGGGGTCGATGTCGGGCTCGAACACCACCTGGGTGAGGCCGTGGCGGTCGCGGAGATCGATGAAGACGGCGCCGCCGTGGTCACGGCGGTTCTGGACCCAGCCGAACAGGACGACGTCCTTGCCGACGTCCTTGGCGGTGAGCTCGCCGCAGGAGTGGGTGCGCTTGACCTGGGTGATGAAGGGAACGGACATGGAGGGGGCGGACCCTACCGCGCCGAACGGGTCGCCGCTACGCGTCAAGGGCGCCGGTGAGTCACGAGGCCGACGACGCCATTGCACGCTTCACCGTCAGCCCCGCGTCCATCCACACCGGCGTCACAGACGCGCACTTCGACGCCAGCGCGTCCACCAGCGTCGTGACACCCTCGGCTGGACGCTCCAGTACCTTGGAAACGTCCCTCGCCCTCAGGACATCGAGGGCTATCTGCAGCTCGAGGCCAGGTCCAGCGGCCTGATCCGTCGCCGGATCAGCGCACGGTCTCAGGAGCCGGTGCGGGAGAGGACGGCCGCCTCGGCGGCGCGGAAGTCGCGGATCTTGAGCGAGACCCGCGTCCGGCCGTTCCACGTGTCGATCGAGGGCTGGAAGGCCAGATCCACCGGTCCGTCCACCTCGGAGAGGCGCGGCCCGAGGCCCCAGCCAATGGTGTCCAGCGCGGGCGCCTCGGGCAAGACGAGCTTGAGGTGCGCGGTGCCGCCGTTCTTCGCGGTGAGCAGGCGGCCCTTGGCCTGGAGGGCCTCGGCGACGAAGGTGGGCTCGGGATTTCCGGCGCCGAACGGTCCGAGGACGGCGAGGGCATCCACCGCGCGCTCGGTGAGCTCCCCGGGGTCGACGACCGCGTCCACGCGGCAGCGGGGCTCGAGGTCCTGCTCGCGGAGGCGCTTCTCGGCGACGGCCTCGAACGCGCGCCGGAACTCGAGGAGCCGCCCGGCCTCGAGGGTGACTCCGGCGGCATGGCGGTGACCGCCGAACCGCGAGAGGTACTCGCCACACTCACCGAGCGCCTCGACGAGGTGGAAGCCCTCGATGCTCCGTGCGCTCCCCTTCCCCACGCCGGCCTGGACGCCGATGACGAGGGTGGGTCGGTGGAAGCGCTCGACGACACGGGCGGCGACGATCCCGACGACGCCGGGGTGCCAGCCCTCGGCCCAGAGCACGAGACCGCGTGCGCCCTGGCGCTCCTCGGCCTGGGCGACCGCCTCCTCGAGCATCCGGCGCTCGATGGACTGCCGCTCGGTGTTCGCCTGGTCCAGCCGGAGGGCAAGGTCCCTGGCCTCGGCGAGGCTCCGGGTGCGGAGGAGCTGCAGGCCGACCGAGGCATCATCGAGGCGGCCGGCGGCGTTGATCCGTGGCCCGAGGCGGAAGCCCACCTGACCCGCGCTCACCGACCCCTCCGTCTGGAGGCTGGCGACCTCCTTGAGCGCGCGGACGCCCGGACGATCCGCGCGGCCGAGGGCGTCGAGCCCGTGCCGGACGAGGATGCGGTTGGCGCCGGTGAGCGGGACGACGTCGCACACGGTGGCGAGGGCCACGAGGTCCATCAGCGGCTTGAGCGGGGGCTCGCGGCGCGTCTGGAACCAGCCGAGGGTGCGGAGCGAGCGCCGCAGTGCCATGACCAGGTTGAAGGCGACGCCGGCCGCGCAGAGGACCTTGGTGGGGTACTCGCAGCCCGGCTGGTGCGGATTGAGGACGGCGGTGGCGGCAGGCAGCGTCTCCGGCACGGTGTGGTGGTCGACGATGACCACGTCCATGCCGAGCTCGCGGCCGCGCGCGACTTCCGCGACGCTGGCGATGCCGCAGTCGAGCGTGACGAGGAGCCGGGAGCCCTCGCGGGCGATGCGCTCCACCGCACGGAGGTTGAGGCCGTAGCCCTCGTCGATGCGGTGCGGGATGTACGTCTCCGGAGAGACGCCGAGCGCGTCGAGGAAGAGCGACAGGAGCGCGGTGGAGCAGACGCCGTCCACGTCGTAGTCGCCGTAGAGGGTGACCTTCTCGCCCTGCACCACGGCGCGGGTGAGGCGCTCGACGGCCGCAGCCATGCCCTTCATCCGGAACGGGTCGGGCAGGTCCGTGAGCTCGTAGGACAGGAAGCGAGCGGCGTCCTGGGGATCGGCGATGCCACGTGCGACCAGCACGCGGGCGGCGAGCGGATCGATGCCGAGCTCGATGGCGAGGCGCCGGGCGGCGCGCCGCTGCGACTCGACGTCTCGATCTCCACCCGGAAATACCCAGCGCACCGACCGCTCCTCTCCTGCAAACGCCCGTCGTTGCGAATGTTCGTAGCGGAGTGGTCTGACAGCGAACGACACGTGCGCACGTCGGATCAGCTCAGGTGAACGACGTGCCCGCGAAGACGGAGAAAAACGTGCTGCGCAGGATCAGCCGGAGCGCACGCGCGTCACCGTCCGATGACAGGATCGCCGTCTGCTCGATGCGAGCAGATGCTCGGGCGCAGAGTCCCGCGCCGCGTGGCATCCGATGCCATCTGCGTACTCGATCGATCTGACTCCATACGTTCCAAAACGTTCCCCTTGGCGTCTTCGGGAAACTCGATGGAACGCCTCGAGGGGGGTCTGCAGACCTGCCGCCCGGCCCGACCGTTCCAAAAAGTATCTCCTCGCGTCCTTTGGAAACCCGATGGAACGCTCCAGACGGTCACGCGAGGGCGAGCGAGCGGACGATCGTTCCAAAATGTTTCCGGCTCCGCTGGGGAAACCGGGGGCAGCGCGAGGCTGCCGCGCTTCCCAGCCGTGACGACCCGCAAGCGCCCGGGCCGAGGCAAGGACTGTTCCCCTCACGTGCCCGGACGACGCTCGGCCACCGGTGTTCCTCCGAGCAAAGTCCTCGGGGTCCTGCGTTCACGCAGTCAACCGGCGCGCACCGTTCAGCCTGGCCTGATCTCCCCGATCACGACTGCGAGGTCCATGACCCCGCTCAACCCCGAGGCCGCATCGCCCGAAAGCGCCACGATCCTCGCCTGCTGTCCGCGAAGCACCGGATCGGTCGCATTCCTCGTGTCGCGCGGACCCCGGCCGGCGTACGCGGCACTCTCGAACACCCGATCGGTGAGCGCGTCGTCGAAGAACAGCTGCGTGCTGACCTCGGTGACGACCCCGCCGAAGGGATCGAACGTCCGCACCTTGGCGTGGATGTGGACGGTGCGGCCGGGGTACCAGCCGGGGAACACGGTGAGGAACTGGACCCATCCGGCGTCGTCGGTGACCTGGAACCCGCGCAGAAAGTCGCGACCCGTGGTTCCGAGCTCCGGGACGCCGGAATAGACGCCCTGCGCGTCGCACTGCCAGATGTCGACCTGGGCGCCGCGCAGGGGGTGGCACTGATTCTCCGAGGTGGTGGACACCTGGAGGGCGAGGTCGAGCGGGACGCCGGGAAGCGGTGTTGCTCCGGAGCTCGGTCCGCTGTCCGAGCGCAGGTCCGAGCGTCGAAGTGGATCGTCGCGCCAGTACGGACCGGCGGTGAGCACCGGGGCGAGGAGGCACGCCGGGGGTTCTCCGGAGGTCCCGCCGCACCCCACGACGAGCAGGGCCCCGCTCCGGGCCAGGAGCGCCAGGGCCTGGCGCCGATCCAGCCGCGAGCGAGGGGGAGCTCCTCCCATGCCCGGAGGACACCGCGGGGACGGGGCGGTGCGTTCCGTTCGCTCGCGGGCGAGTGGCTCAGGCCTGCAGCCCGGCGACGATCATGGGGCGGCCGGAGTCCGGCATGGCCCAGAGCGTTCCCGGAGCCGGGGCCTTCCGTCAAGCCGGACGCCGCGGGATGCCGGGCCCGCGCGTGCGGCCGGCACACCGTCGAGGTCGGCTCAGGCGGGGCGGACCTTCATCGCGCTGCCGTGGGCCTTCTTCCGCGCGGCGCGCTCGTCGAGCCAGATGGTCAGGGGGCTCGCGATGTACACGCTGGAGTAGGTGCCGACGATGATGCCCACCAGCATCGCCATCGCGAAGTCCCAGATCTCCCCCACCCCGAAGATCAGCAGACCGATGAGGGACAGGGCGGTGACGCCAGAGGTGAGGATGGTGCGGGACAGCGTGTCGTTGACCGCGATGTTGATGATCTCCGGGAGCGGCTTGCCCTTGTACCGGGCCATCTCCTCGCGGATCCGGTCGTAGATGACGATGGTGTCGTTGATCGAGTAGCCGGTGATGGTCAGCAGCACGGCGATCGACGTGAGGTTGAACTCGCGCCGACTCACCAGGTAGTAGCCGCTCACCATGATGACGTCGTGGACCATCGCCACCAGCGCGCCAGGTCCGAACTTGAAGTCGAAGCGGAACGCCACGTACACGAGGATGGCGAGCATCGCGTAGAGCAACGCGGCGATGCCCT
>CAZDSB010000650.1:0-6907 GCA_964507515.1 uncultured Myxococcaceae bacterium | reverse complement strand
GACCGGATGATGCGCACCCTGTCCGATCCGACACGGCTCGCGCGGACCTTTGCCATGCTCCTCCCCGGCTGGTTGACCGAGCGGTTCAACCGCCTCGCCGCCCTCCGGGGACTGCGCCCCATTCCGCCCCCGGTGCAGTCGATGGGGGACTTCGAGGAGCGCGCGCTCGCCTCCTGAGCGTCGTGGTCTGCTAAACCCTCCGCCGCGGAGGGCAAGGCCATGCCGGAGCGGGTCGGAATCCTCGTCGGGCAGGAGCAGAGCTTCCCCGAGGCGTTCATCGCCCGGGTCAACACGCACGCCGGCATCCAGGCCGAGTACGCCAAGATCGGCGGGACGCCGGAGCGCTTCGATGCCCGCTACCGGGTGCTGATCGACCGGATCAGCCACGAGGTGCCGTTCTACCGGTTCCACCTCAAGGCGGCCTCGCTCGCCGGGACCTACGTCATCAACGATCCGTTCTGGTGGAGCGCCGACGAGAAGTTCTTCGGCTACTCGCTGGCCTCCCGCATCGGCGTGACGGTGCCTCGCACCGTGCTGCTCCCCTCGAAGGCGTACATCCCGGCCATCGACCTGCAGCGCAGCCTCCGCAATCTCGAGTACCCACTCGACTGGGAGGCCATCGCTCGCTACGTGGGCTTCCCCGCCATCCTCAAGCCGGCGGACGGCGGCGGCTGGAAGCACGTCAGCCGGGTGAACGACATGCGGGAGCTGCTCGCGGCCTACGACGAGAGCGGCCAGCTGGTGATGACCCTCCAGCAGTTCATCGACTTCGACGAGTACGTGCGCTGCATCTGCGTGGGCAAGGAATTCATCCTCCCCATCCGCTACGACCCGCGGCGCCGCTGCTACCTCGATCAGGAGGGCTACCTGAGCCCGGCGCTCGAGGCGCAGGTGCTCGACGGCGCCTGGGCGCTGAACCAGGCGCTCAGCTACGACATGAACTCGGTGGAGTTCGCGATCAAGGACGGCGTGGCCTACGCCATCGACTTCACCAACCCCGCGCCGGACATGGACGTGCACTCCATCCTCCCCAAGCACTTCTCGAAGGTGGTGGACGCGATGGCCAAGCTGGCGGTGGCCTGCGTGAAGGAGGGCCGCCAGAACCACGACGGCTTCCCGTTCCGCCAGTACATGGACACGCCCCGGCGACGTCCGCCGGGGCACGGCGAGGGATTCGCGGCCCGCCGGTCGGCCTGACTCAGCCCGGAATCGGCCGCCAGAGGCCGACGCTCGCCCCGACCCACGCGAGCCCCTTGTTCTGGTCGACCCCGAGCATCTTCCCGCGCGAGAGCCGGACCAGGTGGATGATGGGCACGAGCGTCGCCGCGGCCGGCGGGCGCACCAGCATCACCCGCACCTCGGCCTTCACGTCGATGCCTTCCGGGGTGCGGATGGCCGGGGCGTAGGAGATCTTCTCTTGCAGCACCCAGCCCGCGCGCTGGTGCCGGGGGATGTGCTCCACGTCCAGCGGCCGGACGTCGATGACCACGCCGCTTCCGGCGAAGGAGAAGAGCGGCTTCAGGACGTAGCCGGAGAGGTCGTCGGGGAGCGTCTCGACGTCGGAGAGGAAGCGCGCCCGAGGCACCGCGGGGTGCTCGAGGTACGGGAGAGACACCTTGCTCCAGGTCCAGTACCAGTTGGGGTGGCTGCACCAGGTGACGTCGAGGTCGTCCGACCAGGCGAAGGGGAGCTGGTAGCTCTTCTTCTCCAGCTCGTCGAAGACCATGCGGTTGAAGATGCGCCGCACCTGGACGCGACGTCCGTCCGCCATCTGGCGGAAGAGTCGCCGTCCCTCCTTCACCAGCTCGGTGGGGCAGACCGCGTCGACGCCAAAGAGCTGCCTGGTGGCGACGAAGTCCGGCCGGGTCTTCTGATGCTCGGGCTGGAAGTCGACCAGCACCACCGACTCCGGGTCCTCGCCGCCGAGGATGGTGTCCCCGAGCAGCCGTGTCGCCCGAGCATCGGGCAGCACGCAGCAGCTCCAAGGCCCCTCCATCTCCGGCACCGACTGCAGCACGTCGGTCCAGGCGCGGGCGAAGCCGAGCATCATCGCGTAGCCGGAGGGAAAGGCCTGCAGCTCGACCACCTTGCCCTCGAGGCCGCCCCCGGCGGCGGGGGTGATGGCGAAGTCGACCTGAAGGCAGCTGGGGAGCGGGTCCATGCCCGGCGCGCGGTACCGCTCGGGAATGGCCTTCTGCAGCTCGCCGAGGAGCGCGGGGCGGGAGAGCTGGGCGACGATCTCCACCGCGTTCCGGTTCAGCGAGTCGCGCAGCGCGGGGGAGAGGAAGAACGGCGTCTCCGCGGGGCGAAAGGGAATCTCCCCGAGCATCGACTGAAGGCGCGCGAGGTAGCGGCGGTGGAGCTCCGGGGTCCAGCCTCGATTGAACGCGGCGCGCGGTCCGGGATCCATGCGGCGTCCCTCACCAGCCCACGCGGTCGGTGACGGCGTAGGGCAGCATCTTCCGCCAGGTGGGCCAGTCATGGGGGATGTCGTGACCCCACAGGTCGAGCTGGTGCGGGATGCCCTTGTTCCCCAGGATGCCGGCGAGCTGCCGTGAGTACTCCGGCTTCTCCCACGCGCCCTGGCCGCAGCCGATGTAGAGCGCCGCGTGGTGGAGCAAGTGCAGGGAGTGCCCGTCCATGCCGGGCAGGTACGAGGTGGGGTTGTTGAAATAGACGTCGTCGTTGCCGAAGCCGAAGAGGTAGCTGGGGCCGAGGTCGTAGAACCCGCTCATCGCGATGAGGGTGTCGAAGAGGTCAGGGCGGCGGAAGACCGCGTTGGCCGCGTGAAAGGCGCCGAAGCTCGCGCCGGTGGCGCCGATGCGGGCCGAGTCGTTCTGCAGCACCTTGCGGATGTGAGGGACGACCTCCTCCTCCACGTAGCCGGAGAAGAGCGCCTGCCGTCGTGCCTTCTCCGGGAGCGGCACGCCGTCCGCCATCCAGGCGTGACGGTTGATGCTGTCGATTCCGAAGACGGTGATCCGCCCGTCGAAGATTAGCGGCTCGAGGGACTTGATGAGCCACATCCGTTCGGCCTCGAGGAAGTCACCGGCAGCGGTGGGGAAGAGGAGCAGAGCGCGGCCCCAGGTGCCGTAGCGGACGATGTGCATGTCGATGCCCAGCCGCGGGCTATGCCAGCCCAGGATCTCGCGGCGGATGCCAGGGTCCACGTAGCTCACGGACGTCCCTCCCCACCCTCGGCAACCGGAGGGTGGCCGAGCAGCGACTCGCGGTTCAGCATCTCCATCGTGTGCCGGTAAAGCGTCTCGGCGTCGTCGCGGGAGTTGCCGATGGCCGTCAGCCCGACCTTCCCGTGCTCGGAGAGCGCGCCGAGCATGTGGAAGAGAACCCCCCGCCCGGTGGCCTGGTTGTAGTGGAGCCGATGCACGGTGACGATGTCGAACAGCTCCTCGGGGGTGAGGCCGCGGTAGGTGGCCGCCTGGAGATTGTCCGTCGACCGGTAGAACTTCGGCAGCCCCTCGGGGGTGCGGAAGAGCCCGTCGGCGAGGGTGAGCTGGCCGCCGTCGATGAGGAACCGGAGCGCGAGGAAGGGGTGGGTGGTGCCTCCCATCCGGAGGTTGATCTCCAGGGCGTGCAGCGCCCACGGGGCGCCGGCCGAGGCGCGGGTCGCGAGGAAGTCCACCCCGAATCGGCTCACCACGCCCTTCCGGGCGAGGACGTCCCCGACGCGCATCGCGGCGTCCTGCACCGCCGTCCGGTAGGCGCTGGCCGCGGGGAAGCGGCACCCGAGGTAGACCTGGCCGCTGTTCCCCCCGAGGACCTGGTCGTGGGTGGAGATGAGGAACGTCTCCCCGGAGGGGCCGCTTCGAAGCTGGGCGCTCGGCGACGTGGTCTCCGGAGACTCGAGGAACTCCTCCACCACGCCGCCCATGGTCGAGAGCTTGGTCAGGAAGATATCGCTCTTCTGCGTGGGGAAGGACAGCCGCATCCCGTGGAGCGCGCGCCGGAGCTCACCCGGGTCCTGGGTGGCGGGCATCTCCACCAGCGCGTTGCCCTCGCCGGAGAAGCCCTCGTTCAGCTTCACCACGGCCCGGCGCAGGCCGGGGCGGAGGCGGCCCAGCTCCCGGAGCGCCCGCTCCGCGTCCTGCTCGGAGCGCAGGTCCTCGAAGCCGGCGGGCATCGGCACCTCGGCCTCGCGGAACACCTTGCGGCTGCCGGACTTGCTGCCGAGGTGGCACAGTGCCGGGTCGCAGCCGTTCATCGGGATGTCGAGCAGCACCGCCAGCTTTCGCTCCAGTGGCGTGCCGTTGAAGACGGTGAGGTACGCACGATGCGTGTCGGAGATCGACGCGCGGATCCGCTGGATGAGCCGCGGGCGCTCGAGGATCTTCTCGGTGAGCGGCCGGGGAGTCCCATCGTGTGTCGCGAGCATGGTGAGCCGCGTCCGCGCGTGGCTCGCCGGCACTCCGGCGAGGAACTGGAGGTAGTAGTCGAGCACCATCGGGTGCACGGGCTGCGAGGTCACGTAGACCATCCGCGCGCGCGGGTTTCGCAGCCGGATGAGCAGGAAGAGGAGCCGCTCGTCGTAGAAGGTGGCGCCGGGGATCCTCTCCAGCTCCTCGCTGTCGAGCGTCAGCGAGGGGACGATGACCGAGGTGTAAGGCTCCTCCTCGGTGGACTGGATGGCGTTCCAGAGTGGCGCGAACCGCGGCTTGAGGGCCTCGAAGCCGGCGATCTCCTGCGCCTCGGTCAACTCCCAGCCGAACGGGGGCCGCGGGAACACGCGCGCAGCCTCGCCGATCTTCGCGCACGCGTCGATGCTCTCCGAACGCGTCCCGTCCGCCAGGGGGACAGGATCCGGCCCCGGGGCGGCCGGACAGGGGACACCGCCTCTCGCCGGGCCGGGTTCCGGCCGGCTACCCCATGGCCATCCGGGCCCTGCTCACCGCGCGGGCTGCTCCTTCGGCTCCTCCGCTGCCTGTGCCGCCTGCCGCGCGGTGATGGCCTCGAGGAGCTGGTTCACGTTCAGCGTCTGCATTCCGATGCCCGACTTTCCCCCGGGCAGGAACACCAGGTCCTTGCCCATCAGGGCATCGGCGATCTTCAGCTTCACCAGCGCGGTTCCACCGCTTCCTGCGAGGGCCTCGTTCTGCTTGCGGACCCCCTGGGCGCGAGCCTTCTTCTCGGCGACCAGCGCCTCGGCCTGCTTCTGGTTCTGGAACAGCTGAGCGTCGGCGGAGAGCTTGGCGGTGTCGAGGGAGCCCTGCGCCGCGGCGAGGGTCTGGTTCACGCTCCCCTTGGCCTTCTGGAGCTCGCTCTTCATTTGCTCGGCTGCGGCGCGCGCCTCGCTGCGCATCCGCTCGCTGTTCTGCTCCGCGAGCTTCTTGTCCCGGATGACCTTCTCGTAGTCCGGGTTGAAGTGGTGCTCTCCGAGGATGACCTGCCGGACCATCACGCCCTCGGGCTCGAGCACCGCCGCCAGCCGGTCCCGCGCCTCGGCGGACTTCGCGAAGCGCTTCTCGGAGACGTAGAACTCCTCGGAGCGAAGGGAGTTCAGGACGTCGCGCACGATGCTCCGGCACGCCGGCCGGACCAGCTTCTCCTTCACCTGATCGGTGCTCTCGCCGACCTTGTTCAGGAGGTAGGGCGCGCGCTTGGGGTCCACGGCCCAGGCGACCGTCACGTCGACGCGGATGTCGTTCCCGTCGATGGTCTTGAAGAAGAGGTCATCCTCGTGAGTCCGGTCTCCGCCCTTCTTCACGTCCCGCACCATGCTCAGGTTCTGGAGCGAGACGTCGAAGGTGTGCCAGTCGGTGAAGAAGACCGGGAAGAGGTACGTCGCGCCGGGTGCGTAGACCTCGGTCTGGACGCCCGGCTTGCCGAGCAGCCCGCCCAGGGTGGCCCGCCGGGTCAGGACGCCGACCTCGGTGCTGTGGGTGCTGTGGCAGGTGCAGCCGCTGAGGGGCAGGGCGAGGAGGAAGAAGAGAAGGATCGGTCTCATGGGCCCCCCTTCACGTCGAAGCGCTTCAGCGCCGAGCGGAGGTCGAGCGGGTTGACCCCGTTCTCACCGTCGGTGGGGACGACGATGATCTTCGTGCCCCGCAGCACCTCCGCCATGCGCAGGCCCACCAGGTTCTCGGCGCCCACGCCGCGGAGGGCCTCGTTCTCCAGCCGGGTGCCCTCCGCCTCCGCGAGGGACACGGCGAGATTCCCGGCCGCTCGTTGCCGCCGGGAGTAGAGGTCCGCCTCCGCGTCCAGCTTCTTCTTCTCCGCCTCGCCGCGCGCCAGCTCCACGCGGACCGCCGCCTGGCCCAGGGCGAGCACCCGGTCGCGCTCGGCGGTTGCGGACGCGAGCTCGGCCTCGGCGATGTTCTTGAAGACGGTCTGGTCCTGGATCTTCCGCTGCTCGATCGCCGCCTGGTAGCGCGCGTCGTACTCGTAGCGGCGGAGGAAGATGTTCGTCACGCGGATGCCGTTGGGGACCAGCTCGGCATTGAGCTCCTCGCGGGCGGAGGCGGCCCGTGTGGCGCGCTTGTGGACGTCGTAGAACTCCTCGGCGTCCAGCTCACCCAGGCGCTTGCGGAGGATCTGCTCGGTGCGAGGGATGACCAGCGCGTCCTCGTAGAGCTTCCCCGGGCCGATGGTGGTCAGGACCTTGTACGGATCCTCGACCCGGTACAGCACCGAGAGGTCGACGGTGACCGTGTAGCCCTCGGAGGTCTGGATGTTGATCGCCGGGGTGATGCGCTTGTCGTCCTTGCCGCGCTCCCTCGGATCGCTGGTGAGGTCGAGCACCTGGATGTCGGTGGGGAAGACGTGGAGGCGTTCGGTGCCCGGGCTCACGAAGTGGAGGCCGGGGTAGTAGATCTCGGAGAGGATGCCCTTGTGCCGGCCGACGGTGACCTGCTTCACGGCGAACTCGTTCGGGCGGACGTACACGGTGCAC
>CAZDSB010000649.1:0-15803 GCA_964507515.1 uncultured Myxococcaceae bacterium | reverse complement strand
AGGAGCTCATCGGCGAGCTGCGGATCAAGCAGAAGGAGACGGCGATCAGCGTCTCCGGCCACTCGGTGATCATCAAGAAGATCCAGATGCCGCAGATGTCGCCGGCGGAGCTGGACGAGTCCATCCAGTGGGAGGCGGAGCAGTACATCCCCTTCGACGTGAAGGACGTGAACATCGACACCCAGATCCTCTCCACCGAGGGGTCCGCCGCCACCGGCCAGATGGACGTGCTCCTGGTCGCGGCGAAGAAGGACATGATCAACGACTACACCACCGTGGTCACCGAGGCGGGGCTCTCCCCGGTGGTGGTGGACATCGACTCCTTCGCCGTCCAGAACATGTTCAGCGCCAACTACGAGAGCGCCGACGCCGAGACGGTGGTTCTCATCAACGCCGGCGCCTCGGTGGTGAACATCAACATCCTGGACCGCGGGGTGACCGTCTTCACCCGTGACGTGACCATCGGCGGCAACCAGTTCACCGAGGAGATCCAGAAGCAGCTCAACGTCTCCTACGAGGAGGCGGAGGCGCTGAAGATCGGCGGTGGGCGCAGCGAGTCCGACGCGGTGGTGCCCCAGGAGGTCGAGCGGGTGATGGCCGGGGTGGCCGAGCAGGTCGCCGGCGAGATCCAGCGCTCGCTCGACTTCTACGCCGGCACCGCCGCCGACACGAAGTTCTCCAAGGTGTACCTCTCGGGAGGCACGGCGAAGATCCCGGCGCTGTTCAAGACCATCGAGGCGCGGGTGGGCGTGCCGGTGGAGATCGCGAACCCGTTCAAGAACGTCATCATCGACAGCCGCCGCTTCGATCCGGGCTTCATCATGGACGTCGCGCCGATGGCTGCCGTCGCCGTCGGACTGGCCCTGCGCCGGCCCGGGGACAAGTTGGTGTGAGGAGGATGCGGCGATGATGATCCACATCAACCTCCTCCCCGTCCGGCAGGAGAAGAAGCGCGAGGTCGGACGGCAGTTCCTGGTCGTCGTGGGCGGGGCGCTGTTCATCACCCTGCTCGGGAACTGGCTCTGGTACGACAGCTACGCGTCCGAGGAGAAGAAGAACGCTCAGCGGATGGCCGCCACCCAGGCTCGCATCGCCGAGCTGGAGAAGGTCATCGGCGAGGTGGACAAGATCAACGCCCGGAAGAAGGACGTCCAGGCGAAGCTCGCGATCCTCGCCGACCTCCGCAAGCAGCGCACTGGCCCGGTGCGGATGCTGGACGCGCTCTCCACCGCCATCCCCAAGAAGGTCTGGCTGACCTCCTTCGAGGAGAAGTCCGGCGCGGTGAAGATGACCGGGCGGGCCGCCAGTCACGAGGACGTGGCCGAGTTCATGCGCGGGCTCCAGAGCATCGTCTGGACGCCCCGCGGCATGGGCCGGCTGATCGAGCAGAAGCGCGACGCGGCCAACGCCCGGGTCGAGCTGGTGGGCGGAGAGGGATCCGTGGACGACTTCCCCACCAGGTCCATCGCCAACTTCTTCACCCGCGTGGACCTCAAGAAGGCCGAGTCCAAGGCTGCCGGCCAGGGCTCGACCAGCAGCGCACCACGCATCGTGGAGTTCGAGATCAACATGAACTCGAACTACGCCATCTAGGACGCCCATGGACGAGATCATCGACAAGGTCCTGAAGGCGCCGCCCCTCCATCGATGGGGTGGGCTGGCCGCGCTCCTGGTCGTCATCACCATCCTGAACTTCGTCCTGATGATTCGCCCCGAGCTGGGAGTTCTGGAGTCCCAGGCCGCGCAGCAGCGGGTGCTGGACTCGCAGCTTCAAGAGAAGTCGGAGATTGCCCAGAACCTCAACGAGCGCCGCCGGGAGATGGACGTCCTGCAGCAGAAGCTGGACGAGGCGCTGGCCGAGCTGCCCGAGGCCGCCGATCTGGACGAGCTCCTCGCGCAGCTCAACGAGATCGGCCGGAAGAGCGGGCTGGAGATCTCCGCCGTCGAGCCGGCGCCCGAGGAGCCCGCGCAGATCTACGTGAAGATCCCGATCAAGATGGCGCTGACCGGGAACTACCACGAGATCGCGATGTTCCTGCAGTCGCTCGCGAACCTGCGGCGCATCGTCAACGTCAACAACATCCAGCTCGGCTCGCCCACGCTGAGGTCCGAGAAGGTGGTTCTCAACACCTCCTTCGTCGCGACCACCTTCCGCTTCCTCGACCCGAAGACGGCAGCGCAGGACAAGAAGAAGGCGGCCGTGCAATGAGCGGCCGTTCCTTCCAGCTCGCCGGGCTCGTCGCCGCGACCGTCCTCGCCGCGGCATGTGGTGGGAGCGCTCCGCCGCCCGCGCCGTCGCAGCAGGCCAAGGCCGCGGTGGCCAAGCCGCCGGCGGCAGAGCCGGCGACCCAGACGGCGCCCACCTACGTGTACAACCCCATCGGCAAGCGGGACCCTTTCCGCAGCCCCGAGGCCGAGCCCGCGGCGCAGGCCGCGCTGGCCAACACCACCTGCACCGAGCCGCTCTGCCGCTTCGACATCGACCAGCTCACGCTCGTCGCGGTGGTGAGTGGCGATGCGAACCCCCTGGCCATGGTCCAGGACCCCGCGGGGCGCGGCTACTTCGTCCGCCGCAACACCCGGGTGGGACGGCAGGGCGGGAAAGTCACCCAGATCATGAGCGATGCGGTGGTCATCACCGAGTACTTCACCACCCCCGACGGGAAGACCACCGCCAACCCCGTCACCCTGGCCATCAAGTCGGAGCGGCCTCCCGAGCTGGAGACCGACCTCGCGACCGGGAAACCCTATTGAGGCCCGAGTGGAGAGCCCCGTGACCAAGAGCAAAGGACTCCTCATCGGCTGGCTGGCGCTTCTTGCAGCCAGTCCGGCCCTGTCGGCGGAAGCCAACGTGCTCCGTGAGGTGCGCCTCGAGGGCACCCCGTCCGGCGCCCGCGTCGTCGTGGCCGGGACCCGCGCGCCGATCTTCACCGTCTTCCGCCTCGGCGGACCGGACCGCCTCGTCATCGACGTGACCTCCGCCGACGCCAGCGCCATTCGCGGGGCGAAGGACGGGCAGGGCCCGATCGCCGGCATCAACGTGTCACAGTTCACCGACTCGACCAGCAGCGTGGGCCGGGTGATGGTCACCCTCCGCGACGCGAAGAGCTACGACGTCAAGGCCGACGGCAACCTCCTCCTCGTCTCGGTGGTGGGGCAGGGCCCGAGCACTGCGCCGCTGGCCAGCGCGCCTGCGCCCGCCTCGAAGCCCGCGGCGCCCGTGGCCACGACGGCTGCCTCGCCGGTGGCCGCCGCCCCGGTCTCGGCATTCGTCCCGGTCGCCACCCCGTCCGCGGCTTCCGAAGGGACCGACGTGGTCGTCGTCGCCCACGACTCCCGCTCGGTGAAGAACCCGGCGCGCAAGCTCACCGCGGTCCACGCGCAGGGTGACACGCTCCAGCTCTCCTTCGACGGCGAGGTGCGCGGCTACGAGCTGCTGCGCCTCACCGGACCGAGCCGCCTCGCCCTCGACCTCTCCGGGGTCAAGCTGGCGACCTCGGTGAAGAAGGGCAGCGGGCCCTTCGCCACGCTGCGGGCGGGCGCCCACCCGGACAAGGTGCGGCTGGTCGTCGACGTCGAGCCGTCGCTCGAGGGCCGGGTGGCGTTCAGCCGCAACGGCCTGCGCTGGACCGTGGCCGCCCCGGCGCCTGCCTCGGCGGCGGTGGCCTCGGCCGCCGCCCCGTCCCAAGGCAAGAGCGACCTCCAGGACGGCGAGGTGGAGATCGACGGCAAGCGGGTGGTCACCGCCGCTGCCACCACCGGGGGCGTCGCCGCCTCCTCCCAGGGCCGTCAGACCACGGCCGAGATGCTGGACCTCGGCTTCGTCGAGTCCTCCCGGGGCGGTCGGATTCAGATCAAGCTCAGCCGGGCCGCCGAGTTCCAGGTCAGCCGTCCGGACGATCGCGGCGCGGTCCTCACCCTCACCGGGGTGAAGCTGCCCAAGCGGCTCGAGCGCAGTCTCGACACCTCGGCGCTCGAGACGCCCATCAAGATGATCAGCACCTTCCCCGTCCCGGGTGACGGGCAGCGCGTCCGGGTCGTGGTGGCCGCGGACGGGGTGCTCACCGAGCGCGCCGAGCGCGTCCCGGACGGCCTCCTGTGGCACCTGGAGGCGAAGGGCACCCGCACCGAGGAGGTCGCGGTCTCCAATCGCACCGCCGGCTTCACGACCGAGCCCGCGGTGGTGACCTCGCAGAGCATGACCGGCCGGACCCGCTACGTGGGGAAGAAGGTCTCCTTCGAATTCAAGGACATCGACATCCACAACCTGCTGCGGGTCATCGCCGAGGTCAGCAAGAAGAACATCGTCGTCGCCGACGACGTGACCGGGAAGATCACCATCCGTCTCCGCAACGTCCCCTGGGACCAGGCCCTGGACATCATCCTGTCCAGCAAGGGCCTCGGGAAGGAGGAGGTCGGCGACATCATCCGCGTGGCCCCGCTGAAGACCCTCGAGGAGGAGGCGCGGTCCCGCGAGGAGCGCAAGAAGGCGCTGCGCCGCCAGGAGGACCTGGTGGTCCAGCTCATCCCGGTCAACTACGCCTCGGCCGATCAGATGGCCAACCGGGTGAAGGACGTGCTCACCGAGCGCGGAACCGTGGCCGTCGACACCCGGACCAACACCCTCGTGGTTCGCGACATCGGCAGCAACATCGGCAAGGCGCGCAGCCTGGTGGAAAAGCTCGACTCGATGACGCCCCAGGTGCTCATCGAGAGCCGGATCGTCGAGGCGAGCACCAGCTTCTCGCGCTCCATCGGCGTGCAGTGGGGCGGCTTTGGACAGGCGGCGACGGCTAGCGGCAACCCCACCGGCCTGAACTTCCCCAGCACGGAGCGGGTGACCGGTGGCTCGGACCTCGGCACCGCGTCGGCGACGGGCGTCTCGGGAGCGCCGAACTTCGCGGTGAACCTCCCGGCGGCGGTCGGCGCCGGAGCGGGCGGTGCTCTCGGCTTCACCTTCGGCTCGGCGAACAGCGCCGTGCAGCTCAACCTCCGTCTCTCGGCGGCAGAGAGCAACGGCACCGTGAAGACGATCAGCGCGCCCAAGGTGACCACGCTCCAGAACCAGAAGGCGTCGATCAGCCAGGGCGTGTCCATTCCCTTCAGCCAGGTGTCGGCGCAGGGCGTGAACACGACCTTCGTCGAGGCCCGGCTGCAGCTCGACGTGACGCCACACATCACCTCGGACGGCAGCGTGCTGATGGCCATCAAGGCCACCAACAACCAGCCCGACCCCGCCAACACCGGCGCGAACGGTCAGCCGGCCATCCAGAAGAAGGAAGCCGAGACCCAGGTCTTGGTGAAGGACGGCGACACCACGGTGATCGGCGGCATCTACGTTCGCCGCGGATCGACCAACGAGGCCGGCGTGCCCTGGCTGATGAAGATCCCGATCATCGGGTTCTTCTTCAAGACCAACACGGTGTCAGAGAACCGGCAGGAGCTCCTGATCTTCATCACGCCGCGCATCGTGACGCAGGCGGCCGCGGTCCGTCCCGTCGCCTCAGCGAGTGCGCCGGCCGGAGGTGCCCAGTGAAACGTCGCATTCCTCTCGTTCCCCTCGCGGTACTGGGCTTGCTCCTGGCCGGGTGCGGCGCGGACCCGCTGAACATCGTCGTGCTCTCGGCGCGGGCGCCGGGCGACAAGTGCACGTTCGACGACGACACGCTCTACGTCGAGCGCGGCTCGGTCGACTTCCGCCCCTACACTATCGACGCCGCCGGCGACACCGCACACACGAGCGCGTACGGGCAGATCTTCGGCTGGGAGAACAACCTCCAGCCGAGCCCGCTGCAGGTCAACGGGCAGACCGTCGACAACGGCAACGGAAACGACTTCATCGCCGACCACATTGTCTACGAGTACCAGTACACCGACCCGGCGGTGACCCTCGCGGCGGAGACCCAGAACATCCGCGCGGTGATCTACGCAGGCTCCAAGCCGCAGGACAGCAGCGTCGGCGCGAGCCTCATCCAGCCGGCCGCGGGGAACGCCATCAACAACAGCACCCTCATCGACACCAGTGCCCAGACGCTGCTGGTGACCTTCCAGATCTTCGGGAAGCTGGTGGCCGGGCAGCCGAAGTACACCAACAAGGTCTCGTTCCCGGTGACCGTCTACCGGAGCGGGTCCACGTGTGGCGCAGGGGGTTGCACCGTCAACCCCATCGACTGTGTGAGCAGCGGCTTCGTTCCCGCCGGCGGACCTTGCGGGATCCCTGGCCGCGACCAGCCCCTCGCCTGTACGAAGCCGTAGACTCCGGGCCCATGGCCTTCCTGCCGCTGCTCGAGGAAGTGGTCCGCTCGGTGGACGGAGCCCTGGCCTGCTCGGTCATGGGCTTCGACGGAATCGCGGTCGAGAACTTCCAGGTGGACGCCGCCTCGGACCTCGACGTGCAGTCCACCCTGATCGAGTACGCGGCAGTGCTGGGTCAGGTGAAGAACGCCGCGCAGCTGCTCAAGACCGGCGCGGTCACCGAGGTGAGCATCAACTCGGACCAGGTGCTGACCGTCATGCGCCTGGTGACCGACGAGTACTTCGTGGTCCTCGCGCTCCGGGCCTCGGGCAACTACGGCAAGGGGCGGTACGCGCTCCGGATTGCCGCCCCGCGCATCCGCGCCGAGCTGTAGCACCGGCGGCCCCTAGGCCCTTCCCAGCAAGCCCACCTCGGGGTAAGGGGCACCGGCCATGGCAGGTGTCATCGATACGTCCGAGTTCCGGAAGGGCATGAAGATCGAGGTCGACGGAGAGCCCTTCGAGATCATCGAGTTCCAGCACGTGAAGCCCGGAAAGGGCTCGGCGTTCGTGCGGACCAGCATCAAGAGTCTGCTGTCCGGCCGGGTGCTCCAGCCCACCTTCAAGAGCGGCGACAAGGTCGGAAAGCCGGACATCGACGAGCGGAACATGCAGTACCTGTACAAGCAGGGCGACGACTACTACTTCATGGACACCCGGAACTACGAGCAGACGTTCCTGGGCGAGAAGGTGCTCGGCGACTCGAGGAACTACCTCAAGGAGAACATCGAGGCCTCGGTGCTCTTCTACAACGGCAAGGCCATCGGCGTGTCGCTGCCCAACTCGGTGGACCTGAAGGTCGTGAAATGCGACCCGGGCATCCGCGGCGACACCGTGAGCGGGGCCACCAAGCCTGCGACGCTCGAGACAGGCTACGCGGTGAACGTGCCACTGTTCATCAACGAAGGTGACGTCCTGAAGATCGACACCCGCGACGGCAAGTACCTCACCCGCGTGGCCACCGCCTGACCATGGCGAACAAGAAGCGAGGGGACGACACCGACGCACGCGACGAGGGCCCGGCGAGCTCGCTCCTCGACGTGGATGCGCTCCGCCGCATCGTCGAGCTGCTCGAGACCACCGAGATCACGCGGCTCTCCTGGCGGCGCGGACCGGAGCGGCTGCTGATCACCCGCGGACACGGCCCGGCCCCCATCGTCCACGTCTCTCCCGGCGCCGCCTCCGCCCCACTCCCCCCGATGCAGCAGGTGTCGCTCCCGAGGGGAGCCCCGGCATCCGAGCCGCCTGCGGCGTCCGGCCCTGCCGCGGCGTCCTCGGCCGACAAGAAGGGCGACGTGGTTGCCTCGCCCTTCGTCGGCACGTTCTACCGGACGCCCGCGCCGGACCAGCCGAACTTCGTCGACGTGGGCTCGGTGGTGAGGAAGGGCCAGGTCCTCTGCATCATCGAGGCGATGAAGCTGATGAACGAGATCGAGGCCGACGAGCCCGGGAAGATCACCGAGATCCTGGTGGAGAACGGGCAGCCGGTGGAGTTCGGGCAGCCGCTCTTCCGCATCGAGCCTGCCTAGTGTTCAAGAAGGTCCTCATCGCCAACCGCGGAGAGATCGCGCTCCGGGTGATTCGCGCCTGCCGCGAGCTGGGGATCCGCACCGTCGCGGTGCACTCCACCGCCGACGCCACCGGGCTCCACGTCCGGTTCGCGGACGAGGCGGTGTGCATCGGCCCGCCGCCCTCGCGGGAGAGCTACCTGAACATCCCGGCCATCCTCTCCGCGGCGGAGATCACTCGCGCTGACGCCATCCACCCGGGCTACGGCTTCCTCTCCGAGAACGCCGACTTCGCCGAGGTCTGCGAGAACTGCAAGATCCGCTTCATCGGTCCGCGCGCGGAGATGCTGCGCCTCATGGGCAACAAGGTGCGTGCGCGCGAGGCGGCGAAGGAGGCCGGGCTGCCGCTGCTGCCGGGTTCGGCGGGCGTGCTGAAGGGCCCCACCGAGGCGCAGGCCGAGGCGGATCGGATCGGCTACCCGGTCATCCTCAAGGCGGCGGCAGGCGGCGGCGGACGGGGGATGAAGATCGTCCGCGGGCGCGACGCGGTCACCGCCGCGTTCGCCACCGCATCCGCCGAGGCGGCGTCCGCCTTCGGCAACGGCGACATGTACGTGGAGCGGTACGTCGAGAAGCCCCGCCACGTGGAGATCCAGATCGTCGCCGACGAGCACGGGAAGGTCATCCACCTCGGCGAGCGCGAATGCTCGGTGCAGCGTCGCCACCAGAAGCTGATCGAGGAGAGCCCTTCCCCGGCCGTCTCACCCGAGCTCCGCCGGAAGATGGGCGAGGTGAGTGTCCGGGCGATGGAGCGCATCGGGTACAACAACCTCGGCACCATCGAGTACCTGCTCGACGAGCGCGGCCAGTTCTACTTCATGGAGATGAACACCCGAGTCCAGGTCGAGCACCCGGTGACCGAGGCCGTGACCGGGGTGGACCTCGTGCGCGAGCAGATCCTCCTGGCCTCGGGCCGGCCGCTCTCCCGGAAGCAGGAGGACATCCAGCTGCGGGGCGCGGCCATCGAGGCCCGGGTCAATGCCGAGGACCCGGTCACCTTCGCGCCCTGGCCGGGGAAGATCACCGGCTACAGCGTCCCGGGGGGCTATGGCGTCCGTGTGGACTCGGCTGCGTACGAGAACTACACCGTCCTCCCTCACTACGACTCGCTCCTGGCCAAGGTCATCGTCCACGCCGAGGACCGCCCCCTGGCCATCGCCCGTCTCCAGCGCGCCCTGGGCGAGTACGTCATCGAGGGGATCCGGACCAACATTCCCTTCCACAGGACCGCCCTGGCCGACGACGCCTTCACTTCTGGCCAGTACGACACCCGGCTCGTCGAGCGGCTGCTCGCCTCGGAGGCGGGCACCCGCCGCCTCCGCCAGGCGATCGAAGAGACCCCGTAACCCCTCGGACTCCCTCGGGAACATGGCGGCACGTTCCTTGACGGTCGCTCTGCCGCCACGGTACCGTCCAAGGTGGAGACTCTCCGCCGCACGCGTCCGGGCCCGACCCCCCTCGGTCCCGTCTGCACTGCGGCGGCCCGTCGATGGACAAGAACAAGATCATCGAGGGCGCGGCCAGGCTCGTCGCCAAGGGCGCCCTCGACAAGGCCATCCGCGAGTACCAGAAGGTGCTCGACCTGGATCCGCGCGACATGCGCGTGCTCCAGAAGATGGGCGAGCTGTACCAGAAGAAGGGGGACAACCCGCAGGCCGCGAACTTCTTCACCCGCGTCGCCGAGGTCTACGCGCAGGACGGCTTCTTCCTCAAGGCCGTGGCGCTCTACAAGCAGGTCCTCAAGCTCAACCCCGACCTCGTCGACGTCAACGTCAAGCTGGCCGAGCTGCACCAGCACCTCGGGTTGATGACCGAGGCGATGGCGTTCTTCCAGGTGGTGGTCGCGCACCACGAGCGCAAGGGTGACACCAAGGCCACCTTCGCCACTCTCAAGAAGATGGTGGACCTGGACCCGGAGAACGTCTCCAGCCGCCTGAAGCTGGCCGAGCTCTACGCGCGCGAGCAGATGGGAGGCGAGGCGCTCGGGGAGTTCAAGCGCGCGGCGGAGTGGCTGGAGCGCAACAACCGCCCCGACGAGCGGCTCCGCGTCCTGGAGCGCATCGCCGCGCTCGAGCCGGACAACGTCCAGCTCGCCCGAAACCTCGCGCACGACTACCTCGCCCGCGGCGACCACAAGCGCGCTTTGGCCAAGCTGCAGCTGTGCTTCAAGGCGGACCCGCGCGACATCCCCACCCTGAATCTGCTGGCGCAGGCCTTCACCGCGCTCAACCACACCAGCAAGACGCTGAGCGTCTACAAGGAGCTGGCCAAGCTCTACGTCGAACGCAACCAGCACGCCGAGGCCCGCGACGCGTGGGGAAAGATCGAGCGGCTCGACCCGGCCGACCCGGATCTCGTGGCGTGGAAGACGAGCCAGCGTCCCCAGACGGCGGCCGCGCGTGAGCCTGCGCCAGCTGCGCCCCGTCCGGCGCGCACCTCGGTGTCGCAGGCCATCGCCCAGGTGCAGGCGGCGGCGCCCCCGCCACCTCCAGCCCCGACGCCCGCCCCGGTCACGCTGAGCCGGGAGCAGATCCAGAAGCTGCTCGCCGAGACGGACGTCTACGTGAAGTACGGCCTGCACGACAAGGCGCTGGAGCACCTGCGCCGCATCTTCGCGGTCGACCCCGAGAACCTCGACGCGCACGAGAAGGCCTACGTCATCTACCGCTCGGCGGGACAGGCGGCGCAGGCCACCGAGCAGCTCCTAAACGTGCTCCGCCTCTGTACCCGCGGCCTCGAGCGGAAGCGAGCGCAGCAGTACCTGGACACGCTCCTCTCCGAGGCGCCCGGCCACCCCGAGATGGCGGCCTTCCTCTCCGTGCTCCGCCCGGACGCGGTGCGCGGTGGAGGGGATCCGGCCCTGATGGAGGCGGGCGACGAGGAAGAGGTGCTGCTCGCCGAGGATGGGCTGGACTCTTCCTCGGACGACCTCGCGCTCAAGAGCGCCTCGCCTGGCGCCGAGGACGAGCTGCTCGCCGACGACGACGAGGCGATGCTGGTCGACGAGGAGCCGCCCGCCGACGAGCCGCTCGCCGATCGCCGTGGCTCCTCCTCCGTTCTCGTCCCGCCCGCGCCCCTGATGGAGGGCTACGGCGACGCGATGCCGTACGAGGACGGGGTGGACCGCACCGAGATGAACACCGCGCTCGGCACCTACGAGCCGGGCGTGGAGAGCGCGGTCGAGCTTCCTCCGGAGGAGGAGGTGGTGCTCACCCCGTCGCCGCCGCCGGCTCCACCCCCGCGGGCCGCCCCTCCCCCGCCTCCGCCCGCGGCCTCGACCATGGCGCGCACCGCCTGGACGCAGGCCGCGTACAAGCGTCCCGCCCCGGCACCCGCTCCTGCGGCCGCACCGCCCCCCGCGCCGGCCCCGCGCGCGATCCCCAGCACGGGCAACGGCGCCGTCGCCCGCACCGCGACCAACGGGGCCTTCCCACGCACGACCTCGTCGTCGGTGCTCGTCCCGCCCGCGCCGCCCACGCTGTCCCCCGCGCCGCCGCCCCCCCCGCGCGCGGCGCCGAAGGCGGCTCCCGAGGAGAGCGGCCCCGTCACCGAGGAGCTCAACGAGGCGAGCTTCTTCCTCGACCAGGGCCTGGTCGAGGAGGCGCGCGAGGTGCTGGACACGGTGGAGCTGGTCCGTCCCGGTCTCCCTCGCACTGCCGCCCTGCGCGAGCGCCTCGCCTCCGTGGAGGCCGCGAAGGCCGCCCGCTCCACGCCTACCCCGCCCCCCGGCCCGCATCCGGTGCCGCCGGGTGTCGAGCCCATCCCGGTCAGCACCGGCAACTACAACCTCGCCGAGGAGCTGGCGGACGAGATCCAGGAGCTGGGCGCGCCGCCGGAGGAGCCCACTCCCGCCGGAGGTGACTTCCAGTACTCGGTGGAAGAGGTCTTCTCCGAGTTCAAGAAGGGCCTCGAGCGGGTGGTGCAGGCCGGCGACGTGGACACCCACTACGACCTGGGCATCGCCTACAAGGAGATGGGCCTGCTCGACGACGCGGTGCAGGTCTTCGAGGTCGCGCGCCGGGGGTCCCAGGGAACGCCCAAGGAGCTGGACTGCCTCACGATGATCGGCCTGCTCCAGGGAATGCGCGGCGATGCGCAGCAGGCGGTGGCCGCCTTCCGGGACGCCCTCGCGAGCCCCCACGCCGCTGCGCGCGAGGTGAGCCTTCGCTACGAGCTCGGGCTCGCACACGAGGCCGCGGGCGCGATGGGGAAGGCGCTCGGGCAGTACCTGGCGGTGCAGAAGGCCGAACCGGCCCACCGCGACGTCGCGGACCGTGTGCGGAGGTTGTCGGCCACGGTACGACCCGAGGAAGACGGACCGGCGCGCCCTGCGGCAGCCGGTCGGCCGGCATCCACCCGGCCGTCCCCACCCGAGCCTGCGCCGACGGCGAAGACGCGCAAGGTGGGGTATCTGTAAAGAAGCCCCCCGACGATGAGCTACCTGGAACACTTCGGGCTGACCGAGGAGCCCTTCTCCAACGCGCCGGTCAGCCGTTTCTACTTCGAGTCTCCCCAGCACCAGCAGGCGCTGATCCGTCTCACCCACGCGGTCTCTCGCATGCGCGGTCTCTCGGTGCTGGTGGGGGACATCGGCGCGGGCAAGACGACGCTCGCCCGCCGCCTCCTCGACGCGCTGCCCGAGGAGGAGTACGAGGCGGCCCTCTTCGTCATCATCCACTCCGGCGTCACCGCCTCGTGGCTCCTGCGGCGCATCGCGCTCCAGCTCGGGGTCGAGAACCCGGCCCAGGAGAAGCTCGCGCTGCTGAGCCAGCTGTACCAGCGGCTGGTCCAGATCCACGAGCAGGGCCGCAAGGCGGTGGTGCTGATCGACGAGGCCCAGATGCTCGAGACCCGCGAGCTGATGGAGGAGTTCCGGGGTCTGCTCAACCTCGAGGTCCCCGAACGGAAGCTCATCTCCTTCGTGTTCTTCGGGCTGCCGGACATCGAGCGCAACCTCCGCCTCGACCCGCCGCTGGCCCAGCGGGTGGCGATGCGGTACCGCCTCGAGCCGCTGAATGCGGAGGCGACGCGGTCCTACGTGGAGCACCGCATCCAGACCGCGGGCGGCACCCACAACCCCCTCACGCCCGCGGCCATCGACGTGCTGCACCGGGTGTCGGGCGGGTCGCCGCGGATCATCAACACCGTCTGCGACAACGCGCTCTTCGAGGCGTACCTCGCCGGTACGACCAGCGTGGATGCGCCGAGCATCGAGGAGATCGCGAAGAACCTGGCGCTCGGGGCCACCGAGCCGCCGGTGGGCAACGGCACGCCGGCTCCGGCCGCGGCCGGCAACGTGGACCTCTCCGAGGTGGACCGCTACCTCGAGAGCCTGAAGAGCTGACCTCATGCAGTGGAGCGGCCCGAACCGCCGGCGCCGCCTCCTCGCGGTGGGCCTCCTGGCGCTGCTCGCCGGCGCGCTGACCTTCCTCGTCATCGGTCGCTCGCGGCTCGCCTGGGACAAGGCCTGCACCCTCGCCCGGCGGCAGCTGCCCGGGCTGCTCGGGGCCGACGTGGGCCTGGGGCGCTGCGAGGTGGACCCGGCCGGACGCACCATCCGGATCTACGGGCTCTCCGCCACGGCGCCGAATACCGACCGGCCCATCTTCAGCGCGGACGAGCTGGAGGTCATCGTCGCCGGCGTTCAGCCGCTCTCGGGTCGGCTGGAGCTGGACCGGGTCAGGGTCATTCGCCCCCGCATCTGGCTCGACCTGACGCACCCACAGCCCGCCGGGAAGTCGGAGGGCTGCCCGCTGCGGAGCCTCGAGCACCTCGAGGTGGACACGCTGGAGGTTCGCGGCGCCGAGGTGCGCGTGGCGATGCCGGCCGGGCGGCGGGTGGAGGTCGCCGGCGTGGAGCTCAGCTGGCGGACCCGCCGCCGTGACGCCGAGTTCACCCTCCGCACCTCCCAGGGCCTGGTCGACCTGGCCAACGGGAGACCTCCGCTGGCGGTGGCGGGCCTCGCGGTGGAGGGCGCGCTGGCGCCCGGCGGACGAGAGCTGGAGGTGAGCCGCGGCGAGCTGTCGATCGACGATGCCCAGCTGTCCTTCGCCGGACGGGTGGAAGACCTTTGCCGGCCGTCGCTCGCGCTGGACGCTCAGCTCTTCCTCCCCATGCGGATGCTGTCCCGGGTCGTCCCCCTGGGCGAGAGCTCCGGGCACCTCTGGGCCCAGGCCACGCTGTCCGGCCGGGTGCCCGACGTCCGCGTCACCGGTGAGCTGCTCGGCAAGGGCGTGACCCTCGACGGCCTGCGTCCGGGGGACTTCACCCTCCGCGCCTCGCTCGCCGGGCAGGAGGTCACCATCGGCGAGCTCTCGGTCCCCGTGGGCCAGGGTGCGCTCAAGGCCAGCGGCGAGCTGCGGCTCGTTCCCGGGTTGCCGATCAGGATGAAGGCCGAGCTGGACCAGGTGAGCCTGTTCCAGGTGTTCGACCGGGTGGGCATGGGGTGGGCCTGGGTCGACCTCTTCGCCACGGGGCCGGTGAACCTCTCGGGGAAGCTCTCTCCCGGACCGGAGATCCAGGGGCAGGCGGACCTCAAGGTCGCGCGCTTCGTGACCTGGACCCACCCGGTCGGAAAGAAGCTGCCCGGTCCGCCGCTGCTCGCCATTCCCTCCGGCGAGGTGGCCGTCGACCTCGGCATCCACCCCGACCGCGTCGAGCTGCTGAACGGGAAGGTCAAGGTCGCGAGCTCCCGCGCGCTCGCCAACGTGGTCATCCCCTACGGCGGCAAGGGCCCCATCACCATCGAGACCAGCGTCGAGCCATTCGTGCTCGAGGACGTGGGCAAGCTCGCCGACATCCCCCTCGGCGGGGTGGGCGCAGCGAAGGTCTCCATCCGCATCCCTCCGGGCTTCGTCTTCCTCGACGGCGAGCTGGCGCTTCAAGATTCGAGCTTCCGCGGCTTCGCGCTGGGGAACCTCAACTCGTCCCTCACCGTCCGCGACGGTGTCCTCTCCTTCCCGGACGCGGTGGGCATGAAGGGCCGCACGGCGTACCAGGGCCGCGCCGCGCTCGACTTCCGCGGCGACTCCCCGGTGGTCCACGTCGCGACGAACATCCCCAACGGTCGGGTGGAGGACCTGGTCGAGGTGCTGGCGCCGGTCTCGCCCGCGGTGCAGTCACTGCGGCGCATCGTCGTCGGCGGCGCCCGCGGAGCCATGACCCTCGAGGGTCCGGCGGAGACCATGGAAGGTCGGTTCGACCTCGACCTCTCCGCGGTGACCGCCTCGGGGCGTCGCCTCGGCGATGGCGCGCTCCACGCCCGGCTCGACCAGGGAAATGCGATCGCCCTCGACTCGCTCGCGCTGAAGGGCCCCCTCGGTACCTCGAAGGCGGACGGACGGTGGGACTTCACCGGGCCGCTGTCGGGCAAGTTCCGGGTGGACGGGCTCCAGCTCGAGGAGCTGGTCGGCCCCGAGGTGGCGAAGCGCCTCCGGGCCCGTGGCTCGCTCACCCTCGTCGGCACGCTGGGCGGCACCGATGAGGTCCCGGACGTCGGCATGACGCTCGGCGGGCCTCAGGTCTACCTCTCCGGCCGCGCGCTCGGGCCGATGGCGCTCGAGGCCCGTGCGCTCGGCGAGCAGCTGGAGGTGAAGGGCAAGCCGGTGGCGGACACCGACCTCCGGCTCACCGGGCGGATCCGCCGGCCGTACCCGTACGAGGCCACTCTCAAGCTCGCGCTCAACGACATCCGGGCGCTGCTCCCGGACACCGCGGCCGCGCAGGGGCTGAACGGGTCGATGAACGGCGTGCTGACCGCGAGCGGCACGTTCACCGAGGTCGAGGACTCCCGCGGCCTGCTCCACCTCGACTCCCTCAAGCTGCAGCGAGGCGAGTTCCGCGCCGAGAGCGATGGTCCGTGGGACGTGCGCTTCCGCGGCGGACGGGTGAGCACCGAGGGAATCCGGCTGAAGGGTCCCGAGACCGAGGTCAGCGCCTCCG